>QKDL01000071.1 GCA_003252105.1 Arcobacter sp. | reverse complement strand
AGCAGAAGCATTAGATGCAGCTGCAGCAGGTGAAACAGCTAGTGATGCAACTTTATTTATAGATGAAACAAGAGGTCAAGAATTAACTCCAGTAGTTCCTACAGAAAGAGGTTCTAGATTAGAATCTGATACTGATACAGATACTGATACAGACACTGATACAGACACTGACACGGATACAGACACGGATACTGATACTGATACAGACACTGATACAGATACTGACACAGACACGGATACAGATACAGATACTGATACAGATACTGATACAGACACGGATACGGATACAGATACTGACACGGATACTGATACTGACACAGACACGGATACAGATACTGATACAGACACGGATACAGATACTGACACAGACACTGATACAGACACTGACACGGATACAGACACGGATACTGATACTGATACAGACACTGACACTGATACAGATACTGATACAGACACTGATACTGATACTGATACTGATACGGACACTGACACAGATACAGACACTGATACAGACACTGACACAGACACTGACACAGATACAGATACAGATACTGACACGGATACAGACACAGACACAGATACTGACACTGATACTGACACGGATACTGATACAGACACTGATACGGACACTGATACAGACACAGACACAGACACAGATACAGATACAGACACGGATACAGATACTGACACGGATACTGATACAGACACAGACACAGACACGGATACAGACACGGATACAGATACTGACACGGATACTGATACAGACACAGATACAGATACTGATACTGATACAGACACTGATACAGATACTGACACAGACACGGATACTGATACAGACACTGACACAGACACGGATACTGATACTGATACAGATACAGATACTGACACAGACACGGATACAGATACTGATACTGACACAGATACAGATACAGACACGGATACAGACACGGATACAGACACGGATACAGATACTGACACGGATACAGATACTGACACGGATACTGATACAGACACAGATACAGATACTGATACTGACACTGACACTGACACAGACACAGACACGGATACTGATACTGATACAGATACTGACACAGACACGGATACAGATACTGATACTGACACAGACACAGATACAGATACAGATACAGATACAGACACGGATACAGACACGGATACAGATACTGACACGGATACAGACACGGATACAGACACGGATACAGATACTGACACGGATACTGATACAGACACAGATACAGATACAGATACTGACACTGATACTGATACGGACACGGATACGGATACAGATACAGATACTGACACGGATACTGATACTGATACAGATACAGATACGGATACAGATACAGATACAGATACAGACACGGATACGGATACAGATACTGACACGGATACAGATACAGATACAGATACTGACACAGACACGGATACTGATACAGATACTGATACTGATACTGATACGGATACAGACACAGATACAGATACTGATACAGACACGGATACAGATACAGATAGCGATAGTGACTCGGATTCAGACTCAGATAGCGACAGTGATTCAGATTCAGACTCAGATAGCGATAGCGACAGTGACTCAGATAGCGACAGCGACAGTGACTCAGATAGCGACAGCGATTCAGATTCAGATTCAGATTCTGATAGTGATAGCGATAGTGACTCAGATTCAGATTCAGATAGCGACAGCGACAGTGACTCGGATTCAGACTCAGACAGCGATTCAGATTCAGATTCTGACAGTGATAGTGACAGCGATTCAGACAGCGATAGCGATAGTGACTCGGATTCAGATTCAGATAGCGACAGCGACTCAGATAGCGACAGTGATTCAGACTCAGACAGCGATTCAGATTCAGATTCTGACAGTGATAGCGACAGCGATAGCGATAGTGACTCGGATTCAGATTCAGATAGCGACAGCGACAGTGACTCAGATAGCGACAGTGATTCAGACTCAGACAGCGATTCAGATTCAGATTCTGACAGTGATAGCGACAGCGATAGCGATAGTGACTCGGATTCAGATTCAGATAGCGACAGCGATTCAGACAGCGATAGCGATAGTGACTCGGATTCAGATTCAGATAGCGACAGCGACTCAGATAGCGACAGTGATTCAGACTCAGACAGCGATTCAGATTCAGATAGCGACAGCGACAGTGACTCAGATAGCGACAGCGATTCAGACTCAGATAGCGATTCAGATTCAGATTCTGACAGTGATAGCGACAGCGACAGCGATTCAGACAGCGATAGCGATAGTGACTCGGATTCAGATTCAGATAGCGACAGCGACAGTGACTCAGATAGCGACAGTGATTCAGACTCAGACAGCGATTCAGATTCAGATTCAGACAGTGATAGCGATAGCGACTCGGATAGCGACAGTGATTCAGATAGTGACTCGGATACAGACACAGATACTGATTTAGATCATGCAATTTCAAATGTTACATTCTTCTTAACTAATGCATCAGGCGAAGCTATAGAAGTGAAAATAGATAACTGGAATGGTGAAGTTAAAGATTCAAGTGTACCAGAAGAATATGAAAGTGCATTGGAAAGTAAAGTTGCTGAAATAACAGGAGATAGTAGCTTCGAAGTTGTAGGATATGCAATTAAAGCTGGTACTGATATCATTGTAAAAGGTGAACAACCGGAAGGAACAGATTTAAAACAAAATACAAATGATATTGTATTTAATTATAGTTCAAATCCATCAGATATCACTTTAGTTGAGAATAAATATGTACCTGAATCATCAAATGATGAGGAAACTGATTCTGATAATGAACCTGATGAAAAAGAAGCAACATCTTTTGCTGAAGAAGGTTCAAATGAAGAGGGTGAAGAATCTAAAGATGATGAATCTGGAGATGATTCAGAAGATGGAACAGGAGCAGAAAGTGAAGAAGAATCAATTGATTTAGATTCTATCGTATCTAATAATATTGCAAATATGGAAAATGGCGAAGAAGATAAATTAGAAATTGATTTAGATTCAATTATTGATTCTACAGATGATGATAACGATTTGATTATTATAGGTGATGATGGAGATACTGTAACATTTACAGATGATGAAAACCTTAATGATAATCAAGGATGGACAAAAGGTCAAGAAGGAACTTCTGTAGATGGACAAGATGGTGAGTTTGATGAGTACACAAATACAAACAACTCAAATGTTACTGTTTATATTGATACAGATATCGATGTAGATGATGACATCTAATAACTATATAAGATAGCATTTTGCTATCTTATATAACTCATGCTACTGCACTAGGACAATTTTGACTACTGAGGAAGCGTTAAAAAAAGAAAACAATCAATTAAAAGAAGAGATAAAACTATTAAAAAGTAAGATATCTGAAGAGATTGAACGAAATAGAATAAATGACAAAGTATTGTTTCAACAAAGTAAAATGGCTTCAATGGGTGAAATGATTGGAAATATTGCTCATCAATGGAGACAACCACTTATGGAACTCTCTTCAATATTTATGGTAATCCAATCAAAAATTGAATTTGAAGGAAAGATTGAAGAATCTGAACTTATAAATTTTTTAAAAAAATCAGAATCAATTACTCAATATATGTCTCAAACTATAGATGATTTTAGAGATTTTTTTGCAAAAGAAAAAGAAAAAGTTGACTATAGAATTTCAAATCAAGTTAGTTTAGCAGTAAGTATGGTCAATATGTGCCTAAAGCAACATGATATAAAAGTTGAAATAATTATTAAAAAGAATCCTAAAATATATGGATTTAAAAATGAATATTCTCAGGTACTTATTAACTTATTAAATAATTCGAAAGATGCTTTAATTGATAGAAAAATAGAAAATCCTAAAATAAAAATTATAATTGATAAAAAAGAAGATAACTCAATTTTAATTATAGAAGATAATGCAGGGGGTATTAGTGTAGATCCTGTTGAAAAGATATTTGAGCCATTTTTTACTGTAGATAAAAAAAATGGTACAGGAATAGGTCTTTTTATGTCAAAAATAATTGTAGAAAATAATATGAATGGTAGATTATTTGTAGAAAATATAGAAAAAGGTGCAAGATTTATTATAACTGTCCCTCTTATTCATTAATTATCAATTGATAACCTATCCCAGAAATATTTTTTATAGATTGTTTCCCAATTTTATTTCTAAGTTTATTTAATAAAGATTTAAAAGCTGATTCTGTAGCATAAAATGAATCTTCCCATATTGCATTTTGAATCTCTTCTTTTGAAACTACTCTATTTTTATTCTCGTATAAAAACTCTAATAGTTGTAATTCTTTTGCCGTTATATCTTTCGTTATATTATTCTCATAAAGTAATTTTTTATTAAAATCATAAGTTATATGATTTGGAAAATTTATTATAAGAGAATTATTTTCAAAATATTCTTCTCCTGCTTTTAATAATGCATTTTTTAAATCTACAAAATTAACAGGTTTTGTCAAATAATCAACAAGTTTCAACTTCGTAGCTTTTAACAAAAAATCTGTATCAGTATGAGCAGTTAATAAAATCACCGGTATATTGACTCTTTTTGATCGTAAGTGTTCTATAAAATCTAAGCCATTTTTACCAGGCATGCTTATATCGCTTAATATTATGTGTACTTCCTTTGTTTCAAAGCATGATATAGCGTCTGATACACAAGATGTTGCATAAACCTCGTTAAATAAGTATTGTAGCATTGTACTAACATTATTTCTAATTATATCTTCGTCTTCTAAATACAAAATATTAAGTTTTTCTAAATGGTTCATTTTTTGCATATAAAATTATAACTTATTTTTACACATATTAATATAAAATTAAGAAATGTCTCCAAAAAGTTTCCTTAAAATAATTTTTTAAGTAATTTGTAAACAATCTTTAAGTATGATTAATAAAAATAGACTAAAACTAATGGAAAAAACTATGAAAACACTAATTAAAACAGCAGTTATGTTAGGACTTCTTGTTAATCTTGCTAACTCTACTTCATTGAAAGATGCAGTAGTAAGCACAATGGGCAAAAACCCTGATATATTATCAGAAAAGTTAAATAGGGATGCTTATCAAAAATATATTGATGAGGAACGTGGTGATTATTATCCAACATTGGATTTTCAAGCATATGTTGAGGATTCTAAAACTAGAAGTGATAGAGACAATGTTGCAACAGATCCTGTTACAGCTAGCAAAGATGGTTGGAATGCATATTTACAATTTGAACAAATAATTTATGATGGTGGTCAAACACCAAGTCAAGTTGAAGAATATAGACACTTATATTTATCAAACAAGTATAGAAGTTTGATAAGAGTAGATGAAATTGTAAGGGAAACTATAAACAGTTATTTAGATGCTGTTAAATCTCAAGAGATGATTGATTTATCTCAATTAAATTTACAAGTTCATGAAGATTATCTAGTGATTGCTCAGCAAAAAGAAGAAATCAGTGGAGAAATATTAGAAAGCTTTCAAGTTAATTCAAAAAAACATTATGTGATTGATAGATATTTAGAACAAAAGATTACTGCATCAGATGCAAAAAATATTTTTGAAGAAAAGTCAGGTATCGAAAATATTGGTAACATTTGTAGACCAACTATAAATGAAGCTTTTATTCCTGATACATTAGAAGAAGCGATTGAATTAGCATTAAGAAAAAGTCCAAAAATTCTTAGAGCAATAGAAGATATCAAAACTCAAAGAGAAAATATTGTTCAAGCAAATGCTACATTTTTACCAACTCTTAGATTTCAATGGCAAGGTACACTAGACGATGATTTAGCATATCCAGAAAATGGAAGACAAGATATATCAAGATTTAGAATTATTATGAATTGGAACCTTTTTGAAGGTGGAAAAAATAAAATAGCAAGGGAAAGAGAAATTATCTTTTTACAAGAAAGACAAAAAGTTCTTGATACAGTTGTAGCAGAAGTTATTAAAGAGGTAAAAACAAGTTATAATAACTATTTTGCGTATAAAGAGAAAATTGAAAATTATAAAAAATATGTTAAAGATAACTATAATATTAAAGAAGTTTATTTTAAACAATTAACAGATGGAACAAGAACATTTATTGATATTCTTGACGCAGAATCAGAGTTTTATAGATCATCTTTAGATATGTTAGATTTTGAATATCAATTATATACTTATTATTATGATATTTTGACACATAGTGGATTTTTAACTACAAGTGTTTTAATGTCTGAAAATCAAATTTGTAGACCATTTATTGCTTCAGAATACAAAAGTAAATTTAAAGAAAAAGTTAAAAGCAATAATGATGAACTTAATGACTTAGATTTATTAAAAGAGTTAGGTCAAACAAAAGTAAATAATACTGATGCTACTGCAAATAATAAAACAATTGATTCTGAAATCAATAATTTAATTAATGGTACTACTCAAAAAGAACCAACTGCAGATGGTATGGAAAAAAATAAGCAAGTAAAAAGTTTACCTGATGGAAAATATACAATAAAAATAGCAAGTTTTGATCAAAATTTTGATGTAAATTCTTATTTAAATAAAACAAATCTAAATAAAGATGACATATATACATACAATACAAATAATAATATTAATGTGATATATGGAAGTTTTGATAAATTAGCTGATGCAAAAGAGTTATTTAAAAGTATGGATAAAAGTTTAATTAATGACAATACATATATTGATTTATTAGATAAACATAGAAAACTTTTCAAAAAATTTAAAACAAATAACTAATTATTGGTAACATATGAATCAACTTGAAGAATCTGTAAGTCGAAAAGTAGATACTCTTTTAGAGTCTCTATTTTTCATATCAAAATATTATCAACGTGCAACTTCCAAAGAATCATTAATAAATGGTTTATCTATATTTGGTGAGGTGATGGATGTAAAGAATTTCATAATCGCATCAAAAAAAGTTGATTTAATTTCTAAATTAGTTTCAAGAGAAAAGATAGAAAATATCTCAGTTTTTACTTTACCCGTAGTGATTTTGACAAAAGAATATGATTCAATGATTCTTTTAGATTATAATGAAGATGAAAATATTGCAAGTGTCATTATACCCGAGATAGGTCTAGGTGAAACAACAATTCCTTTAGATGAATTAAATAATTTATATACTGGAAAAGTTATAATAATAAAGCCAGCATATAATTTCGAAAATAGGGTTGCAAAAGAAGTATCTATAACAGAACCAAGAAAATGGTTTTGGGGTACAATGAAAAAAAATAAAGAGTTTTATGTAAGAATAGTTATTGCCTCTATATTGATAAATATTTTTGTATTAGCCTTACCTTTATTTATTATGAATGTTTATGACAGAGTTTTACCAAACAATGCAATAGAATCTTTGTGGGCATTAACAATTGGTGTAATTATTGTATTTATTTTTGATTTTATACTTAGAACTATTAGATCATATTATATAGGAAAAGCTTCAAAAAGAGCTGATATAATTATGTCAAATAAGATTTTTGACCATTTATTAAATCTTAGAATAAATTCAAAACCTGCTTCAACAGGGATGTTTGTAAACAGATTACAATCATTTGAGTCTATAAAAGATTTTTTTACAACAGCAACAATTACCACATTGGTTGATATACCATTTTTATTTATTTTTATTGCCATAATGTTTTATATAGGTGGTCCATTAGGTTGGATTCCTGTTGTTACAATTATAATTACCATTGGGTTCTCTCTTTTTATACAAAAAGTTATTAAAAAAACTGTATTAAAAACTGTAAAAGAGGATCAGATAAAACAAACTACATTAAATGAAACGGTAGCTGGTTTAGAGATAATAAAAAGTGTTCGTGGACAAAATAGGATGAAAACTCATTGGGATAAATCATTGGGACAAACTGCTTATTTTGGTGAAAAATCACAACTTTTATCACAGGCAGCGAGTAACTTTACTCAACTTATTATAAAGTCATCAAATATAGTAGTTGTTGTTATTGGAGTATTCTTGGCAGTAAGTGGTGATATGACAATGGGAGCCATAGTAGCTGCAATGATGTTAAATAGAAGAGCTGTTGCTCCTGCATCAAAGATAGTTGATATGGTAATTAAATATGATAAAACAGTAATTGCTCTTAAAAATATAGATGATATTATGAATTTAGAAGTTGAAAAAGATCATAGAGTATATTTAAGTAGACCACATTTAAATGGAAATATAGAGTTTCAAGATGTTTCTTTTTCTTACAAAAACCAAAATTATGAAGTTTTAAAAAATGTAAATTTGAAAATTAATGAAGGTGAAAAAGTAGCAATATTAGGGAAAATTGGTTCTGGTAAATCAACTTTGATTAAAATGATACAAAATCTTTATGTGCCCTCAAAAGGTTCGGTTCTTATAGATAATACAGATGTAAGACAAATAGACCCAGTTGATTTAAGAAAAGCTATTGGTGTAGTACCACAAGAATCTTTTCTTTTTATGGGAAGTGTAAAAGATAATATAACGATAGGAGATCCTTTTGCAACTGATGAAGAGGTTTTAACTGCATCTAAAATAGCTGGTGTTCATGATTTTCTAGGGAAGCATGAGGCTGGATATGATTTTATAGTTGGAGAAAGAGGAGAAGGTTTAAGTGGTGGAGAAAGACAATCAATCACTTTAGCAAGAGCATTGGTGGGGAATCCATCATTTTTGATTTTTGATGAACCTACAAACTCTATGGATAAACAAACTGAAAAAGAGTTTATTAGGAAGTTAAAAGATATATTAGTTGATCAAACAGTAATAATAGTTACCCATAAATTATCATTGCTTACATTAGTAGATAGAGTGATTGTATTGGATAATGGTAAAATTATTGCAGATGGACCAAAAGAAAAAGTATTTGCAAGTGCAAAAAAGAGTGAAGATGAAAAAAGATAATGATGTAAATTTTGTCCATAACCTTTATGGTCAAGCAAATGAAAAATCGGCATTTAAAATTGATTTCTTATTTTTATTTATTTTGACATTTGCTATTGCTGTAATTATTTGGGCAAGTATTGCTGAAATTGATGAGTTAACAAAAGGTGAAGGGAAAGTTATTCCTTCTTCAAAAATACAAACGATTCAATCTTTAGATGGTGGACTTGTAGAAGAGATATTAATTAGAACTGGTGATCAAGTAAAAAAAGGGCAACCTCTTATGAAAATTGATACTACGAGATTTTTAGCATCTTTAGAAGAGAATCAAGAGAGTTATAATCAGTGGTTAGCAATGAAAGTAAGACTTGAAGTTGAGTCTCAAATTGATATAGATAAAAAAATTCCTAATTTAGTTTTTCCTGATGAGATTAAAAAGATTTCAGAAGATTATATAAAATCAGAAACTTTTCTTTTCAAAAATAGAGTTAGTGAATTAAAAAGTTCTGTTAATGTTTTAGATTCTCAATTGAATCAAAAAATTCAAGAATTAAAAGAGATTGAACAAGAGATAGAAAAATATGAGACTAGATTAAAGTTAGTTAAAATAGAGAGAAAGACTATAAAAGATCTAGTACAAACTGGTGTGAAATCTAAGGTTGAGCTTATAGCAATAGAGAAAGAATATCAACAAATTGTTGGTGATTTAAAATCTGCCGAACTTTCTATTCCTAGATCTAAATATGCTATAAACGAGATAAAAAATAGAAGAATAGAAAAGATTACACAATTTAAAGCTGAAGCTTCAAAAGAGTTACAAAGAATCTCTGTAGAGATAAAAAAAGCTGAAGCTAGAATGGTATCAGATACTGATAAAATTGATAAAACAGTTATAAAGTCAAGTGTAGATGGTATTGTAAAAGAGATATATATGAATACAATTGGTGGAGTTATTCAGCCAGGTGCAAGCCTAATGGATATTATTCCTAATAGTGATAATTTATTAGTTGAAGCAAAAATTGACCCTAAAGATATTGCATTTATAAGTCCTTCTCAAAAAGCAATAGTAAAAATAACAGCTTATGATTTTTCTATTTATGGGGGATTAGAAGGAAAAATTGTTGAAATTTCAGCAGATAGTATTATAGATAAAGAGAGTAAAGATGGAAAAAGTTATTATAAGATTGTTGTCCAGACAGAAAAAAATTATTTAGAAAAAAATGGAAATAAGTTACCAATTATCCCTGGGATGGTTGCAAGTGTTGATGTAATCACTGGTAAGAAAACTATTATGGATTACATTCTAAAACCAATTTTAAAAATAAAACAAAATTCATTACATGAAAAATAAAGGAAGAAATATGAAAAATTTGATTTACATTACATTCGCTATTTTACTGTTTTTAACTGGTTGTTCTCAAAAAGAGCAAGTAGTTGGAAATGAAAAAATAGTTGAGGAAAAAGTTAAGCCAGTTTCAGATGATGATTTCATCTATGAGTTAGCATTACACGATGCAGTAAGAGCAAAAGATTTTAATATCGTTAAAGAGTTAATCAATAGTGGTTCTAAAATTGATACTAAAGATAAGTATGGGTATACACCTTTACATCTTGCAGCTAGATTAAATCAGTATGAAATAGCTGAACTTTTAATTCAAAAAGGTGCAAATGTTAATAATGTTGATGTTTTTAAAGATACACCATTGTTAGATTCAACTAGAAATAGTACAAATGAGATGTCAAGATTACTATTATGTAATGGAGCATTAACAGAAGTATTTGATAAGCATGAAATGAAACCAATTCATAATGCTTCAAAAAACAATGATTTATTTATTGTTGAGATGATACAAGCAAAAGATAGAACTAAAATGTGTGAAAAACTAGATATTACACTAGATGAATATCTTCAAGATTCAAATCAGATTTGTGGACAAATTGTAAAAGGTTATGCTACAGAAGTTGATTTAACAATTGCTGATGAATCAAGTGATTCTTTAAAACCATTTGGTAAATATAAAGCTGATGTAAGTCCTGAAAAATATTGTGCAACATTAGATAAAAAACCTGATTTAACTAAATCTTATATTGTTACTGCTGTTGGTACAAACACTATAGATAAAGATGTTGAGATTGCAAATTTAAATGATTTAATCAAAAAAGAGGAACCTGTAATTGAGAAGACTCCATATATTGCTGGATTATATGAGGATTTAATGGCTGAATTTGGTTCAGATTTTGATCCTTGGAATGCAGAATTAGATAAAGATGGATTGGTATTTAGATTTAAAAAACCAGAAGTTTTATTTACTCATGGTAGTTCAGATTTAAGAGATGGATTTAAAAAGATTCTTGATAATTTTATTCCAAGATATATGAAAATAATCGACAAATATAAAGATCAAATCAAAGATGTAATTATTGAAGGTCATACATCATCAGTTTACGCAAGTGCTAAAAATGATGTTGAAAGATATACAAAAAATAAAATTCTTTCAGAAAAAAGAGCAAAACATGTTTACGAGTATACATTAGCTCAAAAAGATCCGTTAATTGTTGAAAATGAAACTTGGCTAAAAGAACATTTTAGTTATCAAGGGTTAGCTTATGATAATTTAATCTATGATGCAAATGGTGTTGAAGATGAAGCATTATCAAGAAGAGTTGAGTTTAGAATTAATAAAATAAACTAATGAGGTGTATTATGAAAAAGTTACTAATATTTATGGCAATAGTATTGCTATATACAGGGTGTACTTATAAAGATGATGCTACAACTGTAACTGTTGCAAAAAAAGAAGGACTAATAAATAGAGATGGAGAAATAGAAGTAAAACCTATATACAAAGATATGAGTTATCTAAAAGATATAGATTCTAATACATATGTTCATCCTCATTATATAAATCTTCATTGGCTACATATAGGGGATGAAGAGTTTGCAGTAGTAAGAAATGTAGATGATAAATATGGTATTATAGGTAGAGATGGAAAATTAAAGTTAAAAGTAATTTTTGATTCTATTGGTGAGTTCTTTAATGGATATGCAAAAGTAGAAGTAGATAAAAAATTTGGTTTAATCAATGAAAAGTTTGAAGTTGTAGTTAAACCAATCTATGATGAACTTAGAGATGTTTTAGATGGAAGTGTTATTGTAAGAAATTATGATAAAAATAAAAAAACAAAATATGGTTGTCTAAACTTAGATAATGAACTTGTTGCATCTTTAGATTATGATATGATTTACTTATCTAATGAAGGAAGAATGAGAATTGTAAAAGATGATAAATGGGGATTTATGGATACTAAATGTAATGTAATCGTAGAGCCAAAATATGCATTTGCAGATGATTATTCAAAAGGAATTGCAAGAGTTGAAAAAGGAAAACTATGGACTTATTTAAATCTTGATGGTGAAGAAATCACTAGAAAAGCTTTTGAAAAAGCAGACAATTTTTAATATTTAAATATAACAGAAACAATTATAAGTTTCTGTTATAAAAATCTCTTCATTTTTTTTTTAATATCTTTTAGATATAATCGCTCAAAATTAATATAAAAACTTCTTGAAATTAGGATAATTATGTCAAAACAACTACTTCAAAAACAAGCAGATACGATTAGATTCTTAGCAGCAGACATGGTACAAAAAGCAAACTCAGGACACCCAGGTGCACCTATGGGAATGGCAGATATTGCTACTGTGTTAAGTGCTCATTTAAACTTAAATCCAGCAAATGATAAATGGCTAAACAGAGATAGATTAGTTTTCTCTGGTGGACACGCTACAGGTTTAGTATATTCACTTTTACATTTATGGGGATTTGATGTAAGTTTAAGCGATATGAAAAACTTTAGACAATCAAATTCAAAAACTCCAGGACATCCAGAATATGGACATACACATGGAGTAGAGATTACAACTGGACCATTAGGGCAAGGGATTGCAAATGCCGTAGGTTTTGCAATGGCAGGAAAATATGCACAAAATATTTTAGGTAAAGATGTTATTACACATAATGTTTTTTGTTTATGTGGGGATGGAGATTTACAAGAGGGTATCTCTTATGAAGCTTGTGCAACCGCAGGGCATTTAGGTTTAGATAATTTAATTGTTATTTATGATTCAAACTCTATTACAATTGAAGGTGATACATCTATTGCATGGAGTGAAAATGTTAAAAAAAGATTCCAAGCAATTAATTTCGAAGTATTAGAAGTAGATGGACATAACTTTGACCAAATAGACAAAGCAATTGTTGCTGCAAAAGCATGTGATAAACCAGTTTTAATCATAGCAACAACTTCTATTGGAAAAGGTGCTGCAACTTTAGAAGGAAGTCATCATACACATGGGGCTCCTTTAGGTGAAGATGAAATCAAAGCTTCAAAACAAAAAGCTGGTTTTGACCCAGAAGAGACTTTTGTTGTACCATATGATATAAAAGGTGCTTTTGATAAACTTATCAAAGGTGTTGAAGCAGAAAATGCTTGGTTATCAACATTAAGTGATGAAACAAAAGCAAAAATTGAGCAACTACAAAATCCAGATTTTGATTCTATAGTTTATCCTGAATTTGAAGTTGGTACTAAAGTTGCAACAAGAGATTCAAACCACAAAATTTTAAATGCAATTGCCCAAGCTATTCCTGGATTCTTAGGTGGATCTGCTGACCTTGCTCCTTCAAATAAAACTGAATTAAAAGGGATGGGTGATTTCCCAAAAGGAAGAAACATTCACTTTGGAATTAAAGAACATGCAATGGCAGCAATGACAAATGCTATGAATCTTTATGGATTATTCAAAGTATTCTCAGCTACATTCTTTGTATTTTCAGATTATTTAAAACCAAGTGCAAGAATTGCAGCACTTGCAGGAATTTCTCAACACTTCGTATGGACTCATGATTCTATTGGTGTAGGTGAAGATGGACCAACACACCAACCAATTGAGCATTTATCACAATTTAGAGCTTTACCAAATTTCTATACATTTAGACCTGCTGATGCAAGTGAAAATATCGAGTCTTGGAGAATTGCTCTTAAAATGAGTGCACCAACTGCATTTGTATGTTCTAGACAAGGTTTAGAAGTATTAAAAGATGAAAGAGCATTTGGTACAGTTGCAAATGGTGGATATCTTCTTAAAAAAAGAGATGATGCAACAGTTACTTTAATGGCTTCAGGAAGTGAAGTTATGTTAGCTCTTCAAACAGCTTGTGAATTAGCAAAAGATGGAATAAATGCAAATATTGTTTCAGTACCTTGTTTTGATTTACTTTTAGAACAAGATAAAGAGTATATAAATACTATTATTGAACCAAATACAAAAGTATTTGCTATTGAAGCAGCTAGAGGTTTAGAATACTATAAATTTGCAGACGTAGTTTATGGTATGGATACATTTGGTGCAAGTGGTCCTGCTGATGAATTATTTAAAGAGTTTGGATTTACTGTAGAATCTTTAGTTGAAAGAATTAAAAGCGATATATAAAAGTTAGAGTTTTAAACTCTAACTTTATTCTTCAAATAGTTTTGTTGGTTTTCCATCAAAACTTATTTGATTTTTTCTTTTCATATAGGCTATTTGCTCTTCTTTACTCATTTTATTAAATAAAACACTTAAATCATCTCTTTGTTCAACAAACTCATATAGAGGTACTCCCATACCACAAGAATTGTTTACATTTTCAATAGTTATATCAAAAACTTGTCTAGCTGCATTTTTGTTTTCAAAATGGGAAATATATTTATCCCATTGATTATCTCTTTCATGTATTGTTTTTGCTTTACAATACAATCTTAGTATATTTGGTTTTCCTTCAAAGGCACAAAACATTATAGTCATTCTGTCATCTTCTAATAGATGTGCCGCAGTTTCATTTCCACTTCCAAAATAGTTGAGCCACAATATTCTATTTTCATCTATAATCTTAAATGTATCATCTAAACCTTTTGGAGATAGATTTATTTTTCCTTCTTTAGGGGCAGTTGAAACAAAAAACATTTTTTGATTATTTATAAACTCTATATCTAAATCATTTAATTTATCTGTAATTTTGCCCATGGCTATCCTTTTAATATTTAAAATTGATATTTTAGCTTATATTGTTTTATATTATTGTATATATATTTGTAAATAAGGCAATATAGGACAAGACAAATTTTATAGATTTGTTTACACTTACGTATCAAAAATAAAAGAGGCTAATATGAATAATCAGATATTAAAAGTACTTCACTTTATAGAAACCCATATAGATGAAGATTTTGATATTGAAACATTATCAAAAATTGCTGGATATTCCCCTTTTTATTTTTGTAGGATTTTTAAAGTAAGTGTAGGTGAGTCCGTAATGTCTTACAGTTCTAGACTTAGGATTAAAAAAGCTTCTGCTGATATTATCAATAGTGAAAAATCTATTATTGCAATTGCTCTTGATGTTGGCTTTGAAACCCCAAATGGATTTAATAAAGCTTTTAAAAAGATATTTAATATGACTCCAACCGAATATAGAAAAAAGCATCTTGAATTGCTTTTTTATTATAAGGAAAATAGAGTGAAAACACCAAAAATAGTACAAAGAGAAAACACATATATAGTCTACAATACAAAATATGGAGCCTATGAAACAAGTTCTGCCCAAGCATGGGAAGAGTTGATTTGGAAACTAGACTCAGATAAAAGAATCAATATCTTAACAAACAATGAGTTATTTGGAATCTGTCATAATGACCCAGAGATAACACCACCAGAGCAAATTAGATATGATGCAGCTATTAGTTGTGACAAAAAAAGTGCTCAAGAGTTTGAAAAAAATGGATTCGCAGTTAGAGTTTTAGAAGGAGGAAAATTCGCTACTATAAGTTATATGGGAGAAGATAATGTAAATAAAACATGGATGGATCTATTCTCTTGGATAGTAGAAAACGAGTTATCATCTTTATGTAAAGATGTAGCACCTTTCGAAAAATATTTAAATTGGTCACCAAATATTGATGATAAGGATTTGATTAAAGAGATTTATATACCGATAAATTAGTTTAATCTAAACTTTTTAGTTGAGAACTTTATACTTAATTGATAAAAGAAAAGGAAAAATAGGAAATTTTGAAAAGATAAGAATTTTTATGATAATATGAAATAATATAATCAATTATAAAGATAAAAAATGACAAAAGTAATAGAATGAAAAATAAAACACCATTTATTTATTCTGCAACCTATGAAAAAGATATAGAAAGACAAAATGAATATCCTTTTAATATCCCCATTATAAAAGCTTTAAAAAAGTTAGAGTTTCATGAAAATGTAACTTTTTTAATAGGAGAAAATGGCTCAGGGAAATCAACACTTTTAGAAGCTTTGGCTATAAAAATGGGATTTAATCCTGAGGGTGGAACAAAAAATTTTAATTTTTCAACAAGGGAATCACATTCCTCATTATTTAAATATTTAAAAATACATAAACATCATATTCATCCTGAAAATCACTTTTTTTTAAGAGCAGAGAGTTACTTTAATGTAGCTACTGAAGTTGATATTTTAGATAAAATAGAACCTCTTTTACATTATTATGGAGGAAAGTCATTACACGAACAATCTCATGGAGAATCTTTTTTTTCCCTATTTATACATAGATTTGGAGAAAATGGTTTATATATACTAGATGAACCAGAAGCAGCATTATCTCCAAATAGACAAATGGCAATGTTAGCAAGAATGCATCAACTAATCAAACAAAACTGTCAATTTATAATTGCAACACATTCCCCAATTCTTCTTTCTTATCCTAATGCCTTAATCTATGAACTTAGAGATAAAAAGATAGAAAAAGTTAAATATGAAGAGAGTGAACTTTTTATAACAACTAAATATTTTATAAATAATTATCAAAAAATGCATAAAGGGTTGTTTTAAATATAACTTTTAAGTTCTTATATATCAAGATATATTGATATATTAAAATTTTTATGATATACTTTCGAAATAAATTCAAAAGGAGTTTCATGGATATTTTTTTAAAATCTGCATCTGCATTAAATGATGAAACTAGAGTAAAGATATTAAAGTTTATAAATATTCATGACAAATGTTGTGTATGTGACTTGGAAAACTCCTTTGATATGATTCAATCAAGATTATCAAGGCATTTAAAGATTTTAAAAGAGGCTGGATTTTTAAGGGTTGATAGAGTAGGTCGTTGGGCTTATTATTCTATTAGAACACCTCTTGATGAGTTTAGACAGGCTTGTATTAAAGAGATTATGACTTTGGAAATTGATTTACCAAAACTAATAAAGGTTTGTGAAGCTAAATGACAGAAACATTGTTTGTATATGGAACATTGATGCCAAATTGTCCAAATGGACATGTTTTGGAAAATATTGTGGGAAAATTTGTTCCAGCAACTGTAAAAGGAAGACTTATAGATGCTGGTTGGAGTGCTAGTATGGGTTATCCTGGTATAAAACTAGATGAAAATGCAGATACAATTCATGGGTATTTATTTTACTCTTCAAATCTTATAAATCATTGGGATTTTTTAGATGAGTTTGAGGGGCAAGAGTTTGTAAGAACTCCTGTAACAGTTGAAAGGTATGATGAGTTGGACGTAGAAACTTTTATTTATACTTTAAAGCCAGAAGTTGAAGAGATGGAGGAGTAACTAAAAAGTTACTCTTTTTTTTATAGAATATATCAATATATCTTGATTTATTAAAATATAAAGGATGAATTTTAAATGATTTTAGCAAGTAGTATATTTTTGGTCACTCTTATTTTTGTGATTTGGCAACCCAAAAACTTACAAATAGGTACAACAGCAGTAATTGGTGCAATAGTTGCTTTAGTTTTAGGGGTAGTAAGTTTTGATGATGTGTTAGTTGTATCAAATATTGTTTGGGATGCAACCTTGGCTTTTATTGGTATTATTATCCTTTCTATGGTTTTGGATGAGATTGGATTTTTTGAATGGTGTGCTATAAAGATGGCAAAACTATCAAAGGGCAATGGACATTTGATGTTTGTATATGCTCTTATTTTAGGCTCATTTGTATCAGCACTTTTTGCAAATGATGGAGCAGCACTTATTCTTACTCCAATTTTATTAGCAAAAATGAGAATCTTGAAATTAAATGCAAAAACAATTTTAGCATTTTTACTTGCAGGTGGATTTATAAGTGATAGTGCCTCTTTACCTTTTGTATTTTCAAATTTGACTAATATCGTTACAGCAAACTATTTTAATATAGGGTTTTTAGAATATTTATCAAATATGTTTATCCCTTATGTTGTAAGTACAATTGTTTCTATTTTAGTTTTATGGATAATTTTAAGAAAAGATATCCCAAAAGAGGTTGACATAACACTTCTTAAAAATCCAGATGAAGTTTTGAAAAACAAAACTTTATTTAAATTTTCTTGGTTTTTTCTTGCTTTACTTTTAGTTGCATATTTTATTGGTGATTCATTTGATTTGCCTGTATCAGTTTTTGCTCTTGGTGGAGGACTTATTTTCTTAAGCATCGCAAGTTACTACAAAGCTGCAAAAGCTTGGCTTACAATAAAAACTGCACCTTGGCAGGTTGTTTGGTTTAGTATTGGACTTTATATTGTGGTATATGGATTAAAAAATGCAGGGCTTACAGATTATTTAACAATTGTTTTAAATGATTTAGTTCAAAGAGGAGATATGGTTGCCATACTTGGAACAGGGTTTATCTCTGCAATTTTGAGTGCAATTATGAACAATATGCCAACTGTTATGGTTATGGATATAGCATTGCAAGATATTCCAAATCAGGCTTTAGCTTATGCAAATATAATTGGATGTAACTTAGGACCTAAGATGACTCCCTTTGGTAGTTTGGCAACTCTGCTTTGGCTTCATGTTTTATCACAAAAAGGTGTAAAAATAGGATTTTGGCAATATAGTAAATTTGGACTTATAGTAACACCACCAGTGTTATTTATAGTTTTATTAACATTAATTTAAAAGGATAAAGATGAAAAAAGTATTGATTTTATGTACAGGAAATAGTTGTAGAAGTATAATAGCAGAAGCACTTATAAATGCTAAACTTGATGGAATAAGTGCAGATAGTAGTGGAGTAAAAGCAAGTGGAAGAGTAAATCCAAATGCTAAAAAACTGCTTGAAGACAAAGGAATTTGGAAAGAGCAATATCACTCAAAAACTTTAGATACTGTTATAAACAATGACTATGATTTAGTTGTAACTGTATGTGACCATGCAAATGAAACTTGCCCTATGTTTCCAAAACCTGTGGAAAAAATTCATGTGGGATTTGAAGATCCAGATGGAAAAGGATTTGAGGCTTTTGAGAAAACATATGAAGAGATAGAAACAATTTTACTTCCAAAAATTAAGGAAGTGTTAGGATTATAAGATGTTTACACCTTGGGAAAAACTTGTAGATTTTTTAATTTATACTTTATTTGGGATGGATAAAACATCTCATTTAACTAGTGCTTTGCATTTTTTTATATATGATACTGTAAAAATATTTATTTTACTTATTGCTATTATTTTTTTAGTATCGTATCTTAGAACTTGGTTTAATGTTGAAAAAGTAAGAGCATATTTACAAGGTAAATCAGAATTTACAGGAAATATATTAGCTTCAATATTTGGGATTATAACTCCTTTTTGTACTTGTAGTGCAATACCTTTATTTTTGGGATTTTTACAGGCAAGAATCCCTTTAGGAGTGACTTTCTCTTTTTTAATCTCGGCTCCACTAAATAATGAAATAGCAATAGCAATGTTATTTGGACTTTTTGGATGGAAGATTACAGCTATATATATAGGTTTTGGATTATTAGTTGCTATTATTGGTGGTTTTATAATTGGTAGATTAAATATGGAAAAGTATATTTTGCTTGAGGTTAAACCTATGGAGGGGTGTTGTGATAATCCAACTATAGATTTAGGTGGTAAACAAAGAGTAAAAGAGGCTTGGGATTATACTTTTGATATTTTCAAAAAAATCTATATATATGTGATACTAGGAGTTGGAGTTGGTGCTTTTATCCATGGGTATATTCCAACAGATTTTATTGCTCGTTATACAGGTGGAGATGCTTGGTACACTGTACCATTAGCAGTTATTTTAGGAATCCCAATGTATTCAAGTGCCGCGGGAGTTATGCCACTTGTTGAGGTTTTAACATCAAAAGGGATGTTACTTGGAAGTGCCTTGTCTTTTATGATGGCTGTAACTGCTTTGTCATTACCAGAAGCAATGATTTTAAAAAGATTGTTACATACTAAACTTATTGCTATATTTTTTATGATAGTTGGAAGTGGTATTATTCTAATAGGATATATTTTTAATGCTATTTTATAAAAGGAGTTTTATGTTTAAAAAAGTTGTTTTATTGGTAGGATTGTTAACTAGCTCTATTTTTGCAGATTTTTATGATTTAAAACCAATAAAAATTACAAAAGATATTAGTTGTGTTATTGGTGATTTTCATCCACCAATGAAAAACAATAATGGTTTTGTCTCAAATATGTGTTATGTAAATATGGGAGATAGCTTAGTTGTTTTAGATGCTGGGCCAACATATAATTTTGCAAAAGAGTTTTATGCTTTGATGAAAAAAGAGTATCCAAAACTTGAAGTTTCTCATGTGATTTTATCAAATTACCATGATGATAGAATTCAAGGTGCCTCATATTTTAAAGAGCATGGAGCAAAAATAGTTGGACATAAAACTATAAATGATGACATAAAAGAGAATCCAAGTAAATTTGAAAGGATGAAACAAATCCTTTCAAAAGAGGTTTATGAAAAAACAGAAGTGATTTATGCAGATAATTTAGTAGATGGTGGATATAAAATAAAAGGTTCAACTAAAACACTTGAGATAATAAAACCAAGTAAAATAAGTGAAGAGAAGAGTGATATTGCAATCTATTCAAAAGATGATAGTTTTTTATTTGTAGGAAATATTGTATTTAATGGAAGACTTCTAAGCTACAAAAAAACCTCAAATATAAATGGCTGGATTGAAGCTATTGAAAACTTGGCAAAAATAGATGCAAAGTATTTTTTAGGTGGACATGGAAAAAAGTTTGATAAAAACTCATATAAAGCAACTTTGGAATATCTAAAAATATTAAGAGATGATGTAAAAAAAGCTTATGATGAAGATATTGATATTTATGAGGTAAAAAAACATGTAAAGACTCAAAAATTTGAGTATCTAAACCATTTTGAGCAGTTAAATAATGCAAATATCTCTACATATTACAATCAACTTGAATGGGAATAAATATAAATAAGGAGAAAATAAATGAAAATTGAGATTTTAGGAACAGGGTGTTCAAAATGTGAAACTTTAACCAACAATGTAAAAACAGCAATTGCAAATGCAAAGGTTTTTGCACAGGTTGAAAAAGTTGATGATCCCATAAAAATTATGGAATATGGAGTTATGAGTACACCAGGATTAGTTATAAATGGAGTAGTAAAATCAACAGGGAAAGTTTTAACAGCCCAAGAGATACAAGAACTTTTTTAATTACAAAATAGTTACAAACTAAAAAGTAAAGAGTTGTACTCTTGACTTTTTAGTTTAAATCATCTATAATTCCAAAAGTAAAGAGTTTAACTCTTTACTCTTAGGAGTATATTATGAAAATTATAGATGAAAAAAATTATTATAAGATGAGTGAACTTGTAGAGCAAGTTGACCTTAGCAATCATACAATCGCCTTTTATCATAAAAAAGGCTTACTTCCAAATACTGTAAATACTTCAAAAAATATGAAGTATTATCCAGAGATTACAATCACTGTTTTAAATCTAATTATCTATTTCAAAGATAATCTAAATTTTTCAATTGATTATATTAAAGAGTTATTTGATTATTATAAAATTAATTTTGATGATAGAGCAGAATTGATTTTACAATCTATTATGATGCTTTCGAGTGAGATAAAAAATCCAATTTCAAAAAAAGATTTAGATCAAGAGTTATTAAAAGAGGCTATTAGTTTAGATTTATTAGATGAAAAAGAGATTTATTTTAAAACAGAGATTGAAGTTTTGAGAACATATGAGGAACTTAGAAAATACGATATCTCTACAAAACTTATAAATGAATATGTAACTACAAGTAAAAAACTTGCATTATTAGAAAGAGAATTAAGTACAAAAGTTTTAGAAGATACTGGATATTTACCAGAGGTTTTGGTTTTGGATATTTTGAATTCTTTTAAACCATATATTTTTAATAGACATACAATTATAGAGTTTAAAAAGGACTAATAATGGAAACTATAGATTTTCATACACATTTATTAAATCCAAATGTTGAGTTTTCAAGACTTTATGACAAAGTTGCAATTTCATTTTTCGCAAAAAAATTAGGAGTTGATAAAAAAGAGATTTTAGATAGAAAATATGAGGCTTTTGTTGAGGCTTATATAAACAATATACAAACTTCTAAATATGTTAAAAAATCTGTAATTTTACCAGTTGATGCAAAAATTGATAAAAATGGAAAAGAGCTTTCAAGGGATAAAACAGTTTGTTCATCAAATGAGGATGTTTTTAAAGAGTATGAAAAATACCCAAATGAGGTTATCCCTTTTTTCTCAATAAATCCAAATAGAGAAGATGCTTTGGATTTAATTGATGAATATGTTCAAAAAGGTTTTAAAGGGGCAAAATTTTTACAAAATTATTGGGATATAGATATAAATGAAGATAGATATATACCATATTTTGAAAAGATTAAATCTTATGATTTACCTATCATTATCCACACAGGAAGTGAACATGCTGTTGAATCAAACAGTCTGTATGAAAAAATTGAAGTTGCAAATAGTGCCATTGAAGTTGGCTGTAAAGTTGTATTGGCTCATTTTGGAGTTAATTCTATTATGGAAAAACGACCCAAAAAACTTTTAAATAACTTCTCTTTTAAAACTTCAAAATTTGGAGAGGATTATTTTAAAACTATAGAGTATTTACAAAATCATGAAAATGTATATGCAGATTTATCTGCAATGATTATAAATATAAGAGCAAAGGTGATTGAGGATTTGGCAAAAAATCAATCTCAAATTCATGATAAACTGTTGTTCGGTACAGATTTTCCTGTTCCTTTTTCTATTCTTTTTTCCCATCACTCTTTAGGTTTGAAAAAAAGAAGAGAGTTGGAAAAAATAGAAAATCCACTTGATAGAAATGTTGAGTTTTTTAATCAATATTTTGATGAGAACTCTTGTATATATACTAATTGGCAAAAGCTTATAAAGGATATCTCATGAATAGTTTAAGAGAAAATATATTGATAATAAAGATTTCATTTTTATTTGTTGTATTTTGTAATGTTATCGTTGATGTTGCCCATAAAGTTCTTTTACAAAACATAGCTTTTAAAGTGTTTGATGGAAGTGAACAAGTGGTTTGGATATCTATAATAAATGCTTTGATATTAATTCCTTTTTTACTTTTATTTACTTTAAGTGGTTATTTATCAGATAAATATAACAAAAAAGATATTTTGATATATGGTGCAATCTCATCTTTTACTTTATCTATGTTAATGGTATTTTCATATCTTAGTGGAAATTTCTATTTAGCTATGGCAAATCTTGTGCTTCTTGCTGTTCAAAGTGCTATATATTCGCCAGCAAAATTTGGAATTATTATGGATATTTGGGGCAAAAACAATTTAGCAAAAGGGAACTCAAGTTTACAAGCAGTTTCTATAATAGCTATTTTATTCTCTATTGCAAGTGGTTCTTTTGTATTTGAATCTTTTTATAATACAAATAATTTAGAATTATTAAATACCAAAGAACAATTACTAGATGCAATTTTACCTTTAACTTTTTATATTGTACCAGTTGCTTTTTTAGAGATGCTTGTATCTTTATTTATATTAAAAAAATTAAAAACTACATATAAAAGAAACGATAGTTTAGAGCTTGATAAAAAAGAGTTATTAAAAGGAAAATTATTAAAGAAAAATATTCAAACAATTTATGCAAATAATATTATCTTTTTATCGGTGATTGGTTTATCTGTATTTTGGGGTGTATCACAAGGTTTAATGGCTGTATTTCCATCTTTTGCGAAGCAATATTTAAATATAACTGACGTATTTGTAATAAATGGTGTAATTGCTGCTTCAGGTATTGGTATAGCAATTGGTTCAATAATTTATTCAAAACTTTCAAAACACTATATTGAGGTTGGAACTATCCCTTTTGCTGCAATTGGTATGGCAGTTATGATATATCTTTCAACACAAATGACGAGTGCTTTATTTTTAGGGTTGACTTTTTTAGTTTTTGGTATTTTTGGTGGGCTTTTTGTTGTTCCTCTAAATGCATTAATACAATTTAATGCAAAGAAAAAAACATTAGGGACTATTTTAGCAGGGAACAATTGGTTTCACTCTTTAGCTATGTTTTTAATGCTTAGTATCACAACTTTTGTATCTTTGAACAATCTTGATCCATTAAATACTATCTATTTAATTCTATTTATAACTATAGTTGGGATGGTATATACTATTTACGAATTACCACAATCTTTGATTTTACTTTTTATGAAGTGTATAGTTGGATTAAAATATGATTTGGAGGTTGAAGGGATAAAAAATATTCCATCAAGTGGTGGTGTATTACTTCTTGGAAATCATGTATCATGGATAGATTGGGCTGTTGTATTGATGAGTAGTCCAAGACAAATCAAATTTGTAATGCATAAACCTATATATGAAAAATGGTATTTAAACTGGATTTTAAAACTTTTTAAAGCAATTCCTATATCAAATGTTTCTAGTAAACAAACTATTAAAATTATAGCAAAAGAGCTTGATGAGGGAAATGTTGTGGTACTTTTTCCTGAAGGAAGTATTACAAGAAATGGTCATTTAGGGGAGTTTAAAAGAGGCTTCGAATTGATTTTACAACAAACAAAAACAGATGTACCTGTGATTGCTTTTTATATTAGAGGTTTATGGGAATCTATGTTTAGTAGAGCAAATAAAAGATATAAAAGAAGTAAAAGAACCAATTGTGTAACAGTTTCATTTTCTAAGCCTATGAAAAAAGAAGAGGCAACAGCAGTATCAATAAAAAAAGCTGTTAAAACTTTGTCAACTATATCATGGAGAACTCATACTGAAAATCTTGCAACAATTCCTGAACTTATTTTTGATAGATTAAAACAGATAAAAAATAGTTTGATATTTGCTGATACTACTGGTGTGGAGTTATCTGGATATAAGTTTTTAACAGCTTCAATTATTTTTAAAAATATATTAAAGTCTAAACTAAAAGGTCAAAATATAGGATTGTTATTTCCTTCTAGTGCAGGGGGAGCATTTTTTAATAATTCTGTTTTAATGTTAGGAAAAACTGTTGTAAATCTAAATTTTACTGCTTCAATTGAATCACTTAAAGGAAGTGTCGAAAAAGCAGAGATAGAAACAATAATAGCTTCAAAAAAATTTATTGATAAGTTAAAAGAAAAAGGTATAGATATAGATGGAGTTTTATCTTTATGTGAAGTATTATATGTGGAGGATTTAAAACAAGAAGTTAGCAAACCAAAAGGTTTAGTAACGCTTTTAAGTGTTATAGCTTTACCAAGTTTTATTCTAAAAAAAATCCATATAAATAAACAAGACAAAAATTCTACAGCCGTTATTATGTTTAGTAGTGGAAGTGAGGGAGTACCAAAAGGTATTGAGTTAACTCATAAAAATATTATTGGAAATTGCCAACAAATAGCTGCAATAATAAATGTAAATGATGAAGATATATTTGTAGGTTCTTTACCATTTTTCCATGCTTTTGGTACAGTAGTTACTTTATTCTTACCTTTAATTGAAGGGATTAGATGTGTTTCTCATCCAGATCCTACAGATGGATATGCGATTGGTAAATTGGTTGAAAAATATAAAGCAACTATTATGTTAGGAACTTCTACATTTTTTAGACTTTATACTAAAAATGCAAAAGTAAAAAAAGAGATGTTTGAATCTTTAAGGCTGGTTGTAGCTGGAGCTGAAAAATTATCAGCAAAAGTTAGAGAAGAGTTTAACGAAAAATTTGAAAAAGAAATTTTAGAAGGTTATGGAGTTACAGAGACAACTCCTGTTGCTTCTTGTAATCTTCCCACAGTTAAAGCTCCTGATGGAGCAGTTCAAATAGGTGGAAAAATAGGTACGGTTGGTATGCCAATACCTGGAACAAAATTCAAAATTGTTGATCCTCAAACTTTTGAAGAGCTTCCAACAAATCAAGAGGGTATGATATTAGTTTGTGGTGTACAAGTTATGAAAGGTTATTTAAAAGATGAGGTTAAAACAAAAGAGGTTTTAATAGATTTAGATGGGGAAACTTATTATATTACAGGAGATAAGGGAAGAGTTGATGAAGATGGTTTTTTAACAATTGTTGATAGATTTTCAAGATTTGCAAAACTTGGTGGAGAGATGATAAGTCTTGGGGCAATTGAACAAAAGATTGAAAAGTTAATTTCAAATGATGAGATTGAGTTTTTGGCTACTTCAATATCTGATGATAAAAAGGGAGAGAAGATTGTTTTACTAATTTCACATATTAGTTTTGAAGAACTTGAAGAGTTAAAAATAAAAATAAAAGAGAGTTTTGATAGCAATCTTATGGTTCCAAGTATTTATAAAATTGTAGAAGAGATTCCAAAACTTGGAAGTGGGAAAAAAGATTTTGCAAAAGCTAAAAGTTTAGCTTTAGAGTAACAGATGAGTTTTACTCATCTGTACAAAGAGAGTTTAAAATCTCATCTTGTTTACTACAAAATCTTCCATTTTTTTCAATCAAGAATAAATCTTTTGCCATCCCTTTTATTGAACCAACTTTGGCACTTTCTATTTCAATACTAAAGTCATCAAAAACTTTTGCAATATATGCAAAAAGTCCTTTTTGGTCTTTTGCTGTAACTTGCATAGCTGCAAGATATGTTGTATGGTTACAATCAATTCCTACATTTTCTTTTAATATAATAGGTTTTTTTAGATTAATTTTTTTATCCATATCAAAAGAGTTTTCAATAATTTGTGAAATATATAATAAATCCTCTTCATCTACAGCTTCAGAAAATTTTATTTCAAAGAATTTTTTTTCATCGTAAAGTTTAAAAATATTCATTGTAGAAATATTTAAAAACTCTAACTTACCTAAAAGAAAACCTAGATTTAAAGGTTGTTTTCTAATAATTCTGATAATCAAAGTAGGAGCATTTTTTATTTCATAATCATAAGTTGAAATCTCATTTGCTTTTATTGCAATATCCAAGATATCTTTTGCTTTTTTTTGTAAAAAGATTTGATTTGAAGATATATATTGGATTTTTTTCTTCATAATATTTGACAACTCTTTATATTGTTTGCTTTTTTTAATTGTGTCCATTTTAGCAATTCTTCGAGAGTTTTCATTTAATAAGTTTTTATTTTCAAAGGCAGGAAGTGCTTGTAAATAAAGTTGTCTTAACAATGATGCTGTAGAACTTTTATATACTGTTTCACCTACTGCTGAGATATCAGCATATGTCACTACATATAACATTTTTAAAGCAAGCTCAGATTTTAATAAAGCTGTAAAACTTAGAATTATTTTTTCTGAGTAGATATCTTCATTTGAAGCAACTTTACTCATCATATTGTGATATCTTACAAGTAAAGCTCCTAGTTGAATATCATTGTGTTCAAAATCTAAAGATGTAGTAAGATTTTTAAAAAGTTTTTCCCCTGAGAGATGATGATCATTTACTCTACCTTTTCCTACATCATGAAAAAGACAAACAAGTCTTACTAAAGCTCTTTCTTTCTCTTCTAAAGATTCATATATCTCTTTTACATATGGGTCATGTATCTCTTGGAGTTTTTTTAATGTTTTAATTGAATGAACATCAACAGGATGTTGATGATATCCATCAAATTGAGGTTGATTTACAATCTTTTTTGCAATAGGAATAACTGATTGAAATAATCTTGCATTATAAATGAGTTTGATTATTGGATATAAATTTTCTTTAAAAAGAAGTGCTTTAATCACTTTTTTTATATCTTTTGTTAGTTTACTAGGTAGGATTGATTGACTTGCATAATTTATATATGATCTATCAAAATGTTGTACTTCATTTGGTAATTCGATTAATTCTTCAAGTAACTCTATAAGTTTTTTTGGTTTGTTATAAAATGAACTAAAAAGTTTATCCTCAATGATATATAGATTTTTTTTGTATCTATATTTTTTAACTTCCAAAGGATGTTCTTTATTTGTAATAATTTGTCTTGTAAATTTTTTTACCATAATAGTTGAAAAAAAGTGTACTCTATGTAAAGACTCTAGAATCTTAGCCATACATTGACGCTCTTTTGTCATCCTTGGTTTATGTTCAAAACCAAGTTTTGAACTAAGCTCTGGCAATACATCAAAATTTACAACATCTAGCTTTTTTTTTGCAATATTATGTAAAGCACTTCTTACTTGAAAAATATATTCTAAAGCAGTTCGATATTTTTTGTATTCCTCTTCACTAAACTCTTTTTCTGAAAGTTGTCTAATATCTGATACTCCATATATAACTGTAGCCATCCAAAATATCATATTAGCTTCTCTCATACCACCATAACCATCTTTGATATTTGGTTCCATTTTAAGTGGATATTTTAAAAGTCTTTGTTTATGTTCTTCAAGTTTTTCTAATACAAACTCTTTTTGGTTTGTTTTTCTTATTCTTCTTAAAACATTTTGATATCCATACCAAAGATGTTTTGAGCCATAAATCATACGTGATTCCAAAATTGAACTTTTGATAGTTATATCTTCTTTTACAGCTTTTTCAACCTCTTTTAATTCATGTACTCTAGAACCAAGTTTCAAACCACAATCCCATGCAAGAGTAATTAATTCTTCCATTATCTCTTTTAGGTTATAACCTCTTGTATCTTCATATAAAATCATCAAATCTACATCTGAATAGATACAAAGTTGCTCTCTACCATAACTTCCAAGTGCTATTAGTGTTATTGGTACAGAAGTGCTCATTGGTTGATAATCGCCAAAATGTTTTCTTAGCATATATTTATAAAGTAATACAATAAATTTATCAGTCTCTTTTGTATGTTTTACAAAGAAGTCTTTTCCGCCAGTTGTTTCTACTGTAGTGTCTATAGAAGCTAGATAGTCTTTAAAATATTTTTTAAAAACTTTTGAAATTTCAAAATCTTTTGCATTATTTGAAATCAAATCCTCAACGAGGATATTTATTTCACTCATTCAATAAATCCTTATGAATATCTAATTTTTTTCGAAGAGTGATTCTGTTTAATCCTAAATGTTTTGCCATTTGAACTTGTGATTTATATTTTTTTGCTGCAGCTTTTAATAAAGGAACTTCAAGAAGATATAAAAAATCTTTATATGAGTTTTCCCCTTGCATATTGGCAAACATATAGTTTTCCATAAACATTAAAATTTCATCTTCACCAATTGTTTCAAAAAGGTATGAAAAATATATAGATTTTCTTAGGCTATGGGCATTATTTGAGATATTTATCATTAGTTTAGAGGGAACTATCCTATCTAAATCAAGTGTATCACTTGCTTCTTTTGAGAATTTTTCAGTTAATGCTTTTACATCCTCTTCCCTATCTCTTAATGGAGGGAGTTCTATAGTAATAGAGAATATCTCTGCTAACTTAACATTTAAATCCTCTTTTAATGTTGTTGCAATCACTCTTATATTGTTTTCGTTTATCCAAGTTGTAAGCAAATCTACATTAGTAATATTTTCTATTTTATCAATAATAATAGAACAATTTTGAAGATTTATTATCCCATCACTTATATCTTGTTGTAGATTTTTTGCTTTGAAAACAGGAGCTTTCGGTACGATATATTGAGCCAATGATTTTTTACCAACTCCAGGTTCTCCCGAAATCAGTGCATTGACTTGTACACTTTGAAGTAAGTGAGCCGAATTTAATATCTCTTTTGAATTTTTTGAAATTGCTATATATTCTTCCATTTGATACCTTCTTTATTATACTATATTTATTTTTCTTTTTTGGTTAGATAGATAAAAATTGATAAAGCTATAAGAATCAATGAGATACCAGTAATCAGGTATAAGGCATTTATCATTTTATCATAATCATGAATTGCTATTTTAAATACAACCATTAGTCCTTCAATAGAAAGTGCAATAATGATTGAAATCAGAAACTTTGTTACCATTTTAGTTTCAACTTTAGCTGTTTTAGAATAACTTTTAAAATAAACTTCTTGTTCTAAAATTGTTTTTGCCAAGTCAAATATTGCGACACCTAAGGTTAGTGCAATAATAGGCTTAAAGATTGTGTCTAAGTCAAATATCCCTTTTATTACAAATGAGTGAACAAAATCATATATTGAATAAAATACTATAAATACTGATAATAAAAACATTGCATAACCTGCTATAGTATAAAATGCTTTTGTTAATGTATGAAATGGTTTATTTAACTCAATTAGATGTAATCTTTCTAAAAGTGTTTCAATTTTAAAATCAAAAAATATTATGTAGTTACCTTCTTTTATTGATACAGTAATACAGTTATTTCTTGTTGCATTACTAATATAAGGTGAACTAAATGCAGCTTTAGAATTCTCTTTGAAATGTAGTTTAGAGATTAAATACTCTCTAGTTTTATTTTGTGCACTTGCATCTACATTATTTCTGTAAAAATTTGGAGAAATCTGAAGCTTTGTGTCTTTGTTTATAATATATACTAATTCTAAAGATGGAAATATATCGAAAACATCTTTAAAATAATTTTCTCTTAGTTTTTTTATTTCCCCTAAGTTTAATAAACTTTCTTGAATAAAATCTTCTATTTTATCTTGATTTTGAAAATAAGCTTCTAAATACTCTTTCATATTATTCTCCTAATTATGATTATTATATCATACAGTTGTTTAAATTTTATGTATAGATATTATACAATTATTTAAAAAATAAAAATATGTACATTTAATGTTAAAATATTAATAAAATCTAAGATCTTGTAAAAAACTAGAAAGTATCCGTATTATGGTAACTATTGCTCATATTGGATTTAAATTAGTTAAATATGTGTATAAATAATATACAGTATCAATGAATATTTACTTTTTAAATCTGATAAAATTCCAACATAACATTTTAGTAAAGGAAAAATATGGAAAATTTTGCTGATGTAAAATATGTTCTTGACGGATTCCTATTTGTAATAATGGGTGTTCTAGTAATGTGGATGGCTGCAGGTTTTGCAATGCTTGAGTCTGGTCTTACGAGATCAAAAAATAATGCTACGGTTTTAACAAAAAACATTGCTTTATTTGCAATCTCTTGTATGATGTACTACTTTATCGGGTACAATGTAATGTATGGTGAGGGGTCTTCATTTATTGGAAGTTTCTCAACTATTAGTATGGAAACTGCTGCTGATGCTTCTTATCCAGCTGCAGCTGACTTCTTCTTTCAAGTTGTATTCGTTGCAACTGCTGCATCTGTAATCTCTGGTTCAATTGCAGAAAGAATGAAATTATGGCCATTCTTAATCTTCGTTGTAGTATTAAGTGGTATTATTTATCCAATTCAAGGTCACTGGACTTGGGGTGGAACTGAGTTAGGTGGAGTAATCGCTGGTTTCTCTGACTTTGCTGGTTCAACTATTGTTCACTCTGTTGGTGGATGGGCTGCATTAGCTGGTGTACTTATCCTTGGAGCTAGAAAAGGTAAATATACAAAAGATGGTAAAGTTAAGCCAATCCCTGGTTCAAACTTAACATTAGCAACTCTTGGTACATTCATTTTATGGATGGGATGGTTTGGATTCAATGGTGGTTCTCAATTAGCATTAGGTTCAAAAGCTGATATTGATGGTGTTGCATTAGTTGTTGCTGATACAAATATGGCTGCTTGTGCAGGTGCTATTATGGCTGCTATTTTAACTCAACTTTTATACAAAAAAGTTGATTTAACAATGGTATTAAATGGTGCTTTAGCTGGTCTTGTATCTTGTACAGCTGGTCCAGACTTAGGAATGATGGTTGCATTTATTGAAGGTATCGTTGGTGGTGCATTAGTTGTATTCGCTGTTCCTTTCTTTGATAAGTTAAGAATTGATGATCCTGTTGGTGCTTTATCTGTTCACTTAGTTGCAGGTATCTGGGGAACATTAGCTGTAGGTATCTTTAATCCAGATGTTACAATCTTAGCACAATTAAAAGGTATTGTTGTAATTGGAGCATTTGTTTTCATAAGTTCTTTCATAGTATGGAAAATTTTAGACCTTGTTATGGGATTAAGAGTTGATGAAGAGACTGAAATTACTGGTCTTGACATTCATGAGACAGGATTAGAGTGTTATCCAGAGTTCAAAAAAGCTTAATATATAGAATAGGATTTTGATTATGAAAAAAATAGAAGCAATTATCAAGCCTTTTAAACTTGAAGATGTAAAAGAGGCTTTAGTAGAAAATGGAATAGCAGGTATGACTGTATCTGATGTAAAAGGATATGGTAGACAACAAGGTCACTCTGAATTATACAGAGGTGCAGAATATGTTGTAGATTTTCTTGCAAAAATTAAAATTGAAGTTATCGTAAATGATGAAGATGTAGATTCAACAATCAGTGTGATTGTTGAAGCTGCAAAAACTGGAAAAATTGGTGATGGAAAAATTTTCGTTACTCCAGTTGAAGAAGTTGTTAGAATTAGAACAGAACAAAGAGGTTCTGAAGCAGTTTAACAACAATTTTATACTAAAGGATATTTTTTCCTTTAGTATATAGAAACTATACAATGTATAATTAATATACAAATGACTACTATCTAAAACTCTTAAAAAAATATATAATTGACCTCATTTCAAAAGGTGAGGACTAAAAATGACTGATTTAAATTCAATCAACTACGTACTTGATACGTTTTTTGCAATTTTTGCAATGACGTTAATTATTTTTATGGTACCAGGTTTTGCAATGCTTGAAGCAGGACTTGTAAGAACAAAAAATGTAACAGCAGTTCTTATGGTAAACACAATGATTTATGCAGTGGCATCTTTAGCATTTTTACTTGTGGGTTACTCAATTGCATTTGGTGATTTTGGAAGTGATACAATGTCAAAATGGGCAGCTTTTCTTTTTCAAATGGCATTTGTCGGTAAAGTAATCAATATTATGTCTGGTGGTGTGAGTGAAAGAGCAAAGGTACTTCCTTTAGCACTATTTACTATAATTATGGGTGGTATAATCTATCCAATTATAGTAAATTGGTCTTGGGGTTCAGATATGTTAAAGGGAACATTTTTTGATTTAAATATGTACGATTTAGCAGGTTCAACAGTAATTCATAGTACAGGTGGTTGGGCACTTCTTGCAGCAATTTTAGTAATTGGAGCAAGATCTGGAAGATACACAAAAGAGGGTGGAGTTAAAGTAATTCCTGCATCAAATGTACCTTTAGTTACTCTTGGTGCTTTTCTTTTATGGATTGGTTGGTTTGGATTTAATGGTGGTTCTGTTGGTTCAATCTCTTCAAAAGAGAGTGCAGATGCTGTAGCCTTAACAATCATGAATACTAACACAGCAGGATTAGCAGGTGCAATTGTAGTTGGTATGTTTATGTACTTTATGTATAAAAAACTTGATATCACAATGATTTTAAATGGTGCTTTAGGTGGACTTGTTGCAATTACAGCTGGACCAGATTTATACAATATTTACACACCCATTTTAATAGGTGCAATAGGTGGGGTTTTAGTTGTATTTGGAGTTAGCTTCTTTGATAAACTAAGACTTGATGATCCAGTTGGTGCTTTATCAGTACACTTATTAAATGGTATTTGGGGAACATTGGCTGTTGGTATTTTTGCAAGTGATGGAGTAAATATTACATTATTAGGACAATTAAAAGGTGTAGTTGTAGTTGGTATTTTTGTATTTGTAGTTTCTTTTATAGTATTATTTGTTATAAATAAAATTGTTCCATTAAGAGCACAAAGAGATGAAGAGTTACAAGGACTTGATGTTGAAGAGTGTGGTCTTGAAGCTTACCCAGAATTTAAGCGAGCTTTTTAAACTATTATAGTAGTTTAGTAAAAAAGAGTTATTTTAAAAAATTTTGGTTAAAATATAAGAATTAAAAAAAGGATTATTAATGAAAAAAATTGAAGCAGTAATTAAACCATTTAAATTAGAAGATGTAAAAGATGCACTAACTGGTGCAGGTGTAACTGGTATGACAGTTTCAGATGTAAAAGGTTATGGAAGACAACAAGGGCACTCTGAGTTATATAGAGGTGCTGAGTATGTTGTAGATTTTTTACCAAAAATTAAAGTTGAATTAGTTGTTGCTGATGAAGATGTAGATTCAACAATTGAGATTATAACAAATGCAGCAAAAACTGGGAAAATTGGAGATGGTAAAATTTTTGTTTCATCAATTGAAAAAACTGTAAGAATTAGAACTGGAGAAGAAGACGAGGACGCAATCTAGTATGTCTTCTTTTACAATATCACAAGCTTTAGATATGCATCTTCATCTTCGTGATGGAGATATGTTAAATCTTGTTGGACCATTAACTTCAAAAACTTTTTCAGGTGCTTTAGTTATGCCAAACTTAGTACCACCTATTACAACAAAAGATGCTTTATTATCTTACAAACAAAGAATAAAAGAAGCATGTAAAGATGATGATTTTGAACCATATGTAACACTATTTTTTCAAAATAACTACTCTTATGAGTTTTTAGAAGATATAAAAGATGAAATCATTGCAATAAAACTTTATCCAGCAGGGATTACTACAAATTCTGAAACGGGTGTTGCTTCTATGGATGTAGAAGTTTTAAGACCTACGTTAGAATCTATGAGTAAACTTGGAATTCCTTTATGTATTCATGGAGAAACAAATGGATTTGTAATGGATAGAGAAAAAGAATTTATGCCTATTTATGAATCTATTGCATCAGCTTTTCCTGATTTGAAAATTATTATGGAACATATCACAACAAAAGATGCTATTGAATTACTAGATAAATATGATAACCTTTATGCAACAGTAACTTTACATCATCTGCTTATAACTTTAGATGATGTTGCTGGTGGGATGCTTCAACCACATCTATTTTGCAAACCTATTGCAAAAAGACCAGAAGATAGAAGTGCATTATTAAACGCAGCATTAAAAGCTCATCCAAAACTTATGTTTGGAAGTGATTCAGCTCCCCATCCAAAACATAAAAAAGAGTGTTGTGGTTGTGCTGCTGGTGTATTTACTGCACCAATAGCTTTACAAGTATTAACACAACTTTTTAATGATAATAATTGTTTAGAAAATTTAAATAAATTTATTAGTTTAAATGCTCAAAAAATTTATGGGATTAAGCCACCAAAAAAAGATATAAAACTAATACAAAAAGAGTTTATAGTACCTTCATCATATGAATATAAAAATGAACAAGTTGTTCCTATGTATGCAGGGGAAACTTTAACATGGAGTATAGAAGAATAGAACTATTTTCTATGTCTTTCTGCAAGAAGTCTTTTGATATTTTCATTAGACTCTTTTGCTTTCACAACTCTTTCTTCTCTCATTTGTCTTAATGCTTCTAGGGTCTCTTGTTTTTCATGGTCTATATTAGATTTGATTTGTATTGCTTTTCTATTGTTTGAAATACCAGATACTGTTAAAAATTTTTCAGTATTATTTATATAGATTTTTGATGAAGATGAGGTTGCATTTTTATTAAATACAATTATGTCATTTTCTTTTAGCTCTAGTAAGTCTGAAACAGTTAGTTCCGTTTCTGCCATAATTGCTTCAATTTGCATCTTCGCCCCAGAAATCAAAGTTGTAATATCTTTTTTTCTACTAGCTTTTTTATTTTTACCTTCACTAAAAATCTTTTCCACAATTTTATTTAATAGTTGTTCAATATAAGCAATTGGATAACAAATAGATAAAAACCCTGATTCTTCATCAATAGTAATTTCAAGTACAACTAATAAAACAATTTCGTGGTCTGAGATAATTTGAATAGCATTTGCATTTGTATCTCTTGATTCAATTTTAAAGTTTAATGTTGTAACTTCATCCCAAGCCCTATAAAGGTGTTTTATAAACATTTTATAGAAATGTTCAAAAATATTAACCTCAATTTCTGTTAACTCTCTATCAAGATTATCACTTGCAGCAACGGCTCCACTTCCTAAAAGTTCAGCAATGATTTTATGTGAGATACCAGGGTTACACTCAATAACTATTCTTCCATCTAAAGGTTTAATTGAGAGGGTATTTAGTGATGTTAATTGAGGAATTGAAAGGATAAATTCCCCATATGTCATTTGTTCAATTGAATATAGTTTTATATCAACTATTTTTCTAAGCATTGCTGAAAGGTCTGTAATCAAGTCCCTTAACATCTTATCATGAAGTGTTGAAAATGCTTTAAACTGTTCATTTGAGATTCTATTAGGTTTTTTGAAATCATAAATTGAATAGTTTTTTTCTTTTGATATTACCTGCTCTTCAGCACTAACATCTATCTCTTCTCCAGCTTCGGCTATATCTAGTAGAGCATCAATTTCATCTTGACTTAAAAATTCAGCCATTTTATCCTCTTAATTCCAATTCAACATCAATAGCACCTAATTCTTTTATCATCTTAAGTGTATCTATAATCTCTTTCATAGGTAGTTTCATAACTCTCATTGCTCTTACTAAATCTGAAACAGTTGGTTGTTTTGAGGTACTCATAAGTGTATTGTCTATATTTACAGCAACAGGTGGATTTTTTAATTTTAAACCATCACCTAAATCTTTTGCACCCTCTAAACTATCAAATTCTACATCAGGTTTTCTAATTTTTATAGTGAAAGTATCCCTTGCAATTGTAACAGGACCTATTGGTATATCCTCTCCTGCTATTATACTCTCTCTATTTATATCTATAATAATTTTTCTTTTAAATTCTGAGTTTAATTGAATAGATTGTACATCAGAGATAAACTTGACAATTGAGATATCTCTTGGTTTTTTTACTTCAACAGTTCTGGTATCAGTTGCCATTGCCAAAGGTTTACCAAAAAATTCATTAATCTTTTTTTCTACTTGGTAAGCTTGTTTAGCATCATTTTTAATTAAACTTAGTCTAATTGAATCCTCATTTTTTAGGGAGTAATCAACTTCATTTTCAATTGTTGCACCATCATATATAAAGCCAGTAGTTGTATTTTTTGTATCGGCAATAATAGTTCCTTGGGCTAGTGCGTATACTTGACCATCTACAGCTTTTAATTGGGTTAGTAATAATTCCCCATGATCAATTGATTTTGCATCACCAATAGCAGAGATTTTTACTTTTATTTTATCCCCTTGTCTTGCAAAAGGTGGTAGTTCTGCTGTTACCATAACGGCAGCTATATTTTTTGATTTAATTGATGAAGCAGGAATTTTTATATATGAATTTCGTAAAAGGTTTTGCAAACTTTGCATAGTAAATTGTGATTTATCTCCAGTTCCTGCTAATCCTACAACTAAACCATAACCTATAAGTTGATTCTCTCTAATTCCTACTATATTAGAGATATCTTTTATTGTTACGGCATACATAGAATGGAATATTACAAAAAGTATGAATAAAAATCTCAATCTTACACCTTACGCTAAAATGAATATATTTTATCAAAAATTATATAAAATAAAGGTATAATCAAAAAAAAATAATTTTAGGGCCAATCTTTGATTATATATATTTATGGAAGCGAGAGTTTTAAAAAAGAGATTAATGACTTATTGGTACATTCTAATATAAGACTAAGATTAGATGACCATAGTGAAATAATTGATTTAAATACTTTAGAAGAACTTAAAAATGCTATAGAAGATAATCCAAACAATATATATCTAATTGATGATACAAAGATTATAAAAAAGAACTCTTTAAATAAAAAAATCAAATTTTTAAAACCCAAAGATGGAATTGAACAAGAATATTTACTTGACCATGGTATTGGAGATATCTCTGTAGATTCAATTGAAGAACTTTCAAAACATTTAATTAGAAAAATAGAAAGTTCAATGAGTGAAAAAGAGGCTTCTGATATTCAAAGCTCAATAGTAGAAATCGTTGAAGATGCTTATAGCAATGAAGATGGAGAGAATACTTATCAATTAGATGAAGAATTAAGTGCTTTATTAAGTCATGAAGATATTCAAGAACCTGATGAACTTCATGAAATAGAAGAGATTGATATAAATAATAAGTTTGAAGAAGAGATTGAAAGTTCAAATGATAATAAAGATCTTCAAGAAGATTATGATGAGACTAGATTAGATTCAATAATAAACAAAAAAGAAGAAGTTGAAGATTCACTTGATAATATCTCTTTATCTGAATTAAAAGATTTGGATTTTGATGAAGATTTTGATAATATAGATAATATAAATGAAGAAAAAGAAATAGATGGAAATATTCAAGGAGAAAATATGGCTGATGATGAATTTGCAGAGTTTGATGCTTTAAGTGAAAATGATATTCTCGAAGCTCTTGATGAATTGGATACAAATAAAATTGAGAGTAATTTTGAAGTACCAAAAGTAAATGTGCAAGATGAAATAAAAGCTCCTAATGAAAATCTGGAAGTAAATAATGCAAATATTAATGAAATAGCAAATTTGATATCTAAATTATTAAACAATAAAACATTGGAAATAACAATAAAAGTAAAAGATTAAGATGGACTTAATAGGTATTGCTGAAAATACAGTAAAGATTATTTTGATATTAGGATTACCTTCTTTATTAGTAAGTATGGTTATTGGTTTATTAATATCTGTTTTCCAAGCTGTAACTCAAGTAAGTGATGCTTCGTTGTCTTTTGTTCCAAAAGTTATATTTGTATCAATTTTTGTATTGATATCATTACCTTGGATTGGAGACCATATAGAAGCCTACACAAAAGATTTGTGGGATTTGATACTAGTTTTTGGGAAGTAATATGATAGAGAAACTTTACCAACTAAAAAAATTACAAACTGACCAAAAATTGATGGAAAAAGCTCAAATAGTATCATCAATAAATCAAATTGATACAGAAATTATGTTTACTCAACAAAAAATCAATACAACATCAGTAGAAAAATATGGAGCTATTTCAGATTTTTCAATTTTAGCAATACACAAAAATACTATGAGAATGCATATAAAAAAATTGAATTTACAAAAAAATACTTATGTTAAAAAGCTTGATACAATTATAAAAGAGATTATTGATTTACAAAAAGAGAGTGAACAATATAAATATATTTTAGAAGAACAAAAACAAGAAGAGATGCAAAGAAAGCTTTTAATTGAGCAAGAAGCTTCAGATGAATATATTCAAAGTAAATATATTAATAGATAAAAGGGGATATTTTTGTATAGACTATTTATAACAATAATTTTATTTTTTGGATTTTCTTATGCCCAAGAGGGACAAAGTAGTGCTGCATTAATAAAACAAAAGATTGAGATAAAAGAGTTAAAAAAAGAGTTGAATGACTTTTATAATAAAAAAGAAAAAGAGTATCAAACAAGAAAAAAAGAGCTTGAATCAATTCTTACAAAAATAGAAAAAGAGAAAAAAGCAATAGAGGATTTGCATAACAGGAACAAACAAATTCTAAGTGATATTAAAGGTGAAGTTGAAAGCAAAACTTCAAAAATATATAATAAAATGAAACCCAAAATTGCTGCATCTATATTTAATGCAATGATTAATGAGGGTAAAATTGAAGATGTTTTTGATATAATCATTAGATTAAAAGAGAGTAATGTTACCTCTTTGATGAAATTTTTAAGTCCAAAAAATGCAGCGGCTTTAACCAATATGTTACAAAATTACAATGTGGAAAAACTAAATAAAGGGTGATTATGGCAGAAGATGGAAATGAAGAAGTAAAACAATCTAAAAGTGGAAAGGGGCTAATGGTAGTCCTAGTTGTACTTATTGTAATACTATTAGCAGGTTTAGGATTTCTAGGGTATATTGTATATGATAAAGTGTTAAATGTTGATCCTAAAGCTTCACAAGAACAGGTAAAAAGTGAAGATACAAAAGAGGGAAGTGAATTTTATAAAGCAGCAGTTAATGATTTAGTATTAAATATTACAAATGCAAAAGGAAGAGAAAAATTAATGAAACTTTCTTTTTCATTGAAAAGTACTGAGCCAACTATTGAATCAATAGTAGAAGAGTATAAACCAGAGATTGTTGATGTTGTTATTGCTCAAATTAGTTCAAGAAGTTCAGAAGAGTTATTAACAGTTGGTGGGAAAGCTTTATTAAAAGAGGAGTTACTTCAAGATATAAATAATATTATAAATGAAGTTACATCTACAAATTCAGATATTAAACAAAATAATGTAAAGCAAATTCTATTTACAACATTTGTAATAAAATAAAATGATAGTTGCAGTTAAAAACAATAATAAAAAGAGATTTTTTATTAAAATATTATCAATACTAGTTGTTATTGGGATGTTTGTTATTTATTATAATTATATGAGTAATGAATTTAATGAAAAAGATTCTGAAGCTAGTGTTGAAGCTGTAAAAGTTGAAGAACAAGACAAAAAAAGTAAATTAGAAAGATTAGTATATAGAGAGATTGAAACAGCAGTTGATTTAATTGGACAAAGAAATGTTCAAAAAATTAAATTAGTTTCAAATAAAGTTCTAATAATAGCAGATATGGATACAAACTTGGATGCTTTAAAAGTGAGATATGGAACAATGGCATTAATTAAAAAAGATATAAAAGATATTAAAATTGCAATTGATTTACAAAAAGTTATTGAGAGTAAATTAAATGAGTAGTAAATATTTTCTTATTTTAATACCTCTTCTTTTTGTAGGTTGTGCTAGAGATAATGAAAAGCTTGAATTTAAAAAGCCTCAACTTCAAGTTCCAAAACCTGCACCAGTAGTAAAAAGAAATAAAGGTTCTTTATATTCTGTAAAGGGGCCTTCTTTATTTGCTGATAAAAAAGATTTACAAATTGGTGATATTATTCAGGTTCAAATTGATGAGTCTTTATCATCTAATACAAATAATAAAAGAGAAGTTTCAAGTGATAGAACAAATAGTTTAGGTGGTGGATTACTTAGTGCAACAGCAGGGAATACTTTAGGTGGAGTGACTGCTGATGTAGCAAAAAATGTAAATCCATTATTAGGAGTTGATTTTGGTACTACAACCACAACAGCAAATAATGGTGAAGCTAAAACAACTCTTAGTGAAAATTTTTCAACAAATGTATCTGCAATAATAGAAGAGATATATCAAAATGGTAACTATTTTATAAGAGGAACAAAAGAGATTATGATAGATGGGCAAAAACAGGCATTAACTCTTACAGGGGTGATCAGACCATACGATATTACTTCTGATAATGCAGTTCCATCATCACAAATAGCAAATTTACAGATTTTATATGAAAAAAACGGAGAAGAACAAGATGTTCTTCATGTCCCATGGGGGTTAAGAATTATACAGATGTTTTGGCCTTTTTAAACTAACTTTAAGAATTGTAATGTAATAATTAGTTAAAATATATCAAAGGAGTAGTTATGCTAAATTCTTTACACGTAGCACAAACCGGTTTAAGTGCCTCTAAAACAGCAGTTGAGAATGTTTCTAATAATATAGCTAATGAAAACACTCCTGGGTATAAAAAAAGAGTAGTTCAAATTAGTGAGCTAGATATTATAGATTCACGATTTACTGGTCGTGGAGTTACTGCAAATGAGGCTTATAGAGTTACTTCTCAATATATGTATGATACTTTGATGGAGGAAACAAGTAAGTTTAATTATTATGATAAAGTTTCTCAAATGGTTGGAAATGTGGAAACTATGTTTAGAGAAACAGATACTGCTGGATTCTCTTTTGATTTGGATAGATATTTTCAAGCAATAGAAAACTTAAGAGCAAATCCAACCTCTGAAATATATAAAACTACATTAAAAACACAAGGTAATATTATTGTTGATTCTTTACAAAATCTTTATTCGGATATTGAAAAAGAGGAAACATTAGTAAGAGAAGAGATAAACGAAAGTGTTGAGAAGATTAATAACATATTAAAAGAGATTGGTGATATTAACGTTAAAATTGAAGATTTTAATGGAGCTACTAATGATTTATTGGATAAAAGAGACCAATTAGAATCAGAATTATCAAAATATATTGATGTAACAGTAGATAGAACAGATAATCAATATCAGCTTAGTATTGGTGGAACAGTTGCTATTAGATTTAATACAAATGTTAGACAAATAAGTGTGGTTGATGAACCAACTGCACAAGCAGATAAATTTGTTACAACTAATGTAAATGGAAATACTGTTGATGGTATAAAATATATTGATGCAACAACAACTAGAGATTTTAATGTAGGTGACAAACTTACTTATAAATTAAATAATGAACATGAAGTTTCAGTAACTATTGGTGAAACAATCAATTTTGACCTTGATGGTGATGGAACCACAGAAAATGTAACAATTGATGATTCAAATTATATTAGAGCATTAGTTCATAAAATAAATTCAAATACTGATACAGCAGGTTTAGTTACAGCTTATAATGGAAATTATACTGTTGATGAAGATGGAAATAAACTAACAAATAATTATAAAGATAAATTTTTAGTAGTTGAATCTGATGTGGCAGGTGAAGCAGGTAAATTTGAAGGAAGAATCTCTTTTACTGAACCAAAGATAGATTCAGGAGATACTTTTACTTATGAAGCAGAAGGGACATCAGTTTCTGTTAGTATTGGAGATACCTCTACATATGCTGCTGATGGTAGTGTTGTAGCTGCATATGTAATAGATGAAACAAATTATACTACAGCTTTATCAGGAGCTATAAATAATAGTGCTTTAAGTGGTACATTAACTGCTGATGTAGATACAGATGGATTTTTACAAATTACAGAAAATGTTCCTGGTACAGAGGTTAATGGTAGTTTAATATTTACTTCTTCAACTACATCAACTGATGCAGATTATACTAGAAGCAATATTTTTAAAGATGATTTTCAAAGTCAGGAACCTTTAAATAAAGTTTTTCTATCTGTATATGGTAGTGAAGTTTCTTTTAAATCAGGTAGTTTAAAGGCTCAATTAGAGAATTTAACTACTGATTCAGGATATAACAGATTTACAGTATTTAAAGATAAATTAGATGCCTTTGCTAGAGCATTAAGTGATGTAACTGATAAATATGTAAAAACTGGAACTGATCAATATATTTATGGACATGTAGCAACAGATGAATATAATGGAATTGAAGATATTAGAGATTTAAATTTATTTAGTGGTGGAAATGTTAAGTCTTTAAAATTTAATGAAGAGATGGTAAATGAATTAGATCAAGAAGATTTAGACTATTTGGCACAACTTCAATGGAAAAAAGATATTGGTTTTGATGGCTTTGCCCAAGATGGTTCAAATATTGAAGCTAGTTCATTTTCAGAATTTTATCAAGAATTAAAAATAAATATATCTACAACAAAAGAGAATAATGACTTTTTATTAGAAACTCAAGAGAGTGTAAAAGAGGCATTACAGTTTGATTATGATCAATATACAAAAGTTGATGGTGATGAAGAGATGATCAACTTAATCAAATTTCAAGCAGCATACACAGCTAATGCAAAAATTATTACAGTAGTTGATGAGATGCTTCAAACATTGCTTGGAATTAAGTCATAGGAGGCTATCATGGCTGATGGAATATTAGGATTAGGTAGTGGACAAGCTGCTACATTAAATCAAGACTTAATAGATAAGTTAAAAGAAGCAGATAGAACAGCTTCTGTAAAACCTATAGAAGATGATTTAGAAAGTTGGGATTTAGAACAAGAAAAATTTGGTGAGATAAAAGCTAAAGTTTTAGAGCTACTTGATGTAACTAAACCTTTTGATTTATATGTCTCTGGTGGAGTTACTGCATTTGATCAAAAAACAGCTAATGCAACAGGAGATTCTGTTATTTTTGATGCAGCTGATGAATCTGCACTTAATACAGGTACTACATCTGTTACAATTAATACATTGGCAAAAAGGGATGTATTCCAATCTGATGCAGTTGATTCAACAGCATTAGAAGCTGATGTTGATAGTGGTGATTTAGTTATTTCCTTAGCTGGTGCGGATGGATTATATACTACAACACATACCATTAGCACTACTGGAAAAACATATGAAGAGATTGCTCAATCAATCAATTATATCTCTTCTCTTAGTGCTTCAATAGAACAAGTTGGAGATGACTCTTATAGACTTGTTATTAAAAGTACTGATTCTGGACTTGAAAATGAATTAAAGATCACAGGTACTGCAAGTCAAGCTCTTGGTTATACAATTGACGGGACAACTGAAGCTTCTGGTGCAAACGTACAAAAAGCACAAAATTTAACTGCATTGGTAAATGGAATATCTTATGATTTATCTTCAAATGTTATCACTGTTGATAACGGATTGAAAATAACAGCAGTTGCTGAAGGTACTTCAACAATCTCTATTGAAAAAGATACTACAACAATTCAAACATTTATGGAAGATTTTATAAATAAATATAATGAATTGGTCACATTAGTAAATGATGAATTGTATTCAGCAGAGAGTAGTATCGATGATAAATCAACACTTCGAACAATGATGGATGAAGTTAAAGGTTTTATATTTGGATCTTACGGTACAAATAATGATTTAAATGTTTTTAATTTTGGATTTGAAGTTGATAAAAGCGGTTATGTATCTTTAGATACAGGTAAATTTACAGATGTTGTTGAAAACAACTTTAATGATTTAAAAAATCTATTTTTAGGTGTGGCTGAAGCAGAAGGATTAGGTACACAGTTAAAAACTTATATAGATGATTTAGATTCTTTTGAAGGTTTATTAACTAAATATGAAGATAATATGAATGCGAGAAAAACATCATTAGAGGAAGAAAAAGAGAAAGCTGTAGAGGATTTAGATAGTAAATATTCAATGATGGCACAACAATTTGCTGCATATGGAGCTATTATAACTCAATTTGAATCTCAATTTTCTGGATTAAAAATGATGATTGATCAATCAACAGCTTCGTAAAATTGAATTTTAGTGCTTTTTTAAGAAATATATATTATACTATCCCCATAATCTAACCGGAGAGTATTATGGGAATAGAAGCTTACCAGCAACAAAATGCAGTATCTAATGATCCATACGTTTTAGTACTTAAATTATATGAAGGTATACTAAAGTATCTATCGTTTGTCAAGTATGCTATGGAAAATGGGAATGTTGAAGAAAAATTTACATATATAAATAAATGTGTAGCTATTTTTGATGAATTAAGAAATGTATTGGATTTTGATGGTGGGGATGTTGCATATTATTTAGATGGTTTATATCTATATCAAATAGAAACTCTATTTACTGCAGGGGTTGATGATAATATTAATTCAATTAACCAAGTAATGAAAGTTGTTCAAGGTTTAATTGACGCATGGAAAGACGAAACAGGTCTTTAAAAGCTTTAGAAGAATTAAGATATATTGATTCTCTAGAGTCTTACGAAAGAGCAGATGCTTTAGTAAAATGGTATAGTAAATATCTTAATGATATGAAAGTAACAGATTTTGATTTGGAGATGAAAGATTTCCAAGCACTGCTAGAACTTTTTTATAAAAATATCAATTTTTTAAAAGAACATGTAAAACAAACAAAAGAAGACATGGTTACAAATAGAAAAATGGTTAGATTTTTAAAAAATTAAAAATCTCTTTTATTTTATCTTTATATAAATAAGCTCTAATATTTTTAGGGATTTTATTTATTCTACACAACTCTTTAAATTTTTTATCCATTGAAATATTTTCATAAGGAGATATAAATATATATTGGTTGTTAATACTGATTGCAATTTTATGAGAGACAACTAACTCTTTTTGTTTTAGTATTTCATCCCTTTGCTTTTTACTTAACAATATACCCCTTTTTTTTAAACTTATATCAATAACTCTAATATCAATATTGTAATCATTTGAGTGTTTAAAGACTTCAAGCTCTTTTTCTTTGTAGATAGGGGTATAATCAATGTTTAAAGAGTTTAAATCATTTTCAAGATATTTAAAACTTTGTTTTATCCCTTTTTGGAAATTATGAAGTAACTCATTTGAAAAATTTTTTCTAAAATAGTTTCTTGTATATTTTTCATCAAAATTTGATTCATCAATAAAATATTTGATATCTCTTTTATTTAAAAAGGTTTCTAACTCTTCTTTAGTGTATTGTAGTAGCGGTCTAAAAATTTGATAAGTTTCTTTATATGTATACTCTTCTAATCCAATTAGTTCAACTAAACCAGCACCTTGTGAAAGTTGCATTAGAAACCACTCAAGTTTATCATTTAGTTGATGTGCTGTAATTAGTGTTTCATAGTTGCCTTGTGCAATAATCTCTTCAAAGAAATTATATCTAATATCTCTTGCATTTTTTTCAAAGTTTGAAGTAGAGTTCAATTCTACATCTTTGATAAAAAGTTTTTTGTCATATTTCTTTGCTAACTCTTTTGCATATTTTATCTCTTCTTTTGCTTGTTGCCTTTGATTATAGTTTACTATTGCAATATCAAAAGGGATATTGTTTTCTAAAAGGATAAAAAATAGGGCAGTAGAGTCAACACCACTAGAAAAGGCTAAAAGATTTTTTGTGGTGTTGATATTTGTTATTTGAATTTTCATTATTCAATTACAGTAGCTAGAAGCTTATCTCCTACAAGTTCTGTAATTTTCACTTTATATTTAGAACCAAATTTTAATTGAGCAGGTTCATCATTTTCATCAAAAAGTTCATTGTCATTTATATAAATTTCACCATCAATTTCTGGTGCCCAAGTAATTTTTCTAGCACTTAGAAGATACTCATGTTCATCACTTTCTCCATCAATATATACTTCAAAAACTTTTCCTACTTCATTTTCTAAAGAGTTTTGAGTTGTTTGCTCGATTATCTCTCCTAATAGTTCAGCTCTTTGGTCTATTAGTTCTTGTGGAATTTTATCAACTCTATCAAAAGCAGCTGTTCCCTCTTCATCAGAATATGAAAATACATTTGCTCTATCAAATTTATATTCTTTTACATAAGTGCAAAGCTCTTCAAAATCCTCTTGAGACTCTCCTGGGTGGCCAACTATAAAGGTAGTTCTTACAAAAGAGTTTGGTGTGTTTCTCATAGCATCCATTAGCTCTTTTAGCTTTTCTACACCTTTCCCTCTTTTCATAGTTTTTAACATATGAGGTGTAATATGTTGTAAAGGCATATCAAAATAGTTTTCAAAAACTTTTGAATCTTTTATTTTTTCTATAAGTTCTAATGTTGTTGTAGATGGATATAAATATAGTATTCTAGCTGTTTCAATCCCTTCAATCTTTTCAACTTCTTGGATTAGAAGTTCCAGTCCATTGTTGATATTTAAATCTCTTAAATATGATGAAGAATCTTGCGAAACAAATGAAAAATCTTTATAACCATTTTTAACAAGGTTTTTTACCTCTTTAACAAGTGATTCTAAAGTTCTAGAGTGAAGTTTACCTTTAAAACTTGGGATTGCACAAAATGAACATGTTTGGTTACAACCTTCACTAAGTTTTATATAGGCATGGTAAGATGAACCAGTGATTACCCTATCGTTGTTTTCATTTAGTAAAAATACTTCGTTTGTAAAAGCACTTCTTTTTTCATTTACAAGAGTATCAATTTTGTCGTAATCTCCAACTCCTGTAAAGATATCAATCTCAGGCAATTCTTTTTGAAGTTCCTCTTTGTATCTTTCACTAAGGCAACCAGCCATAACCAATACTGACTCTTCTTTTCTTTCATCATGTAGGTTTAAAATTGTATTGATACTCTCCTCTTTTGCACTATCAATAAATCCACAGGTATTTACAATAATTACATCAGCATTATTAGCATCATCAGTAATCTCGTAATCTTTTAATTTTCCTAACATAATCTCAGAATCAACAAGGTTTTTTGTACAACCAAGACTTACCAGATGTAAACTTTTTGTAGGTTTTTTTTCACTAAATTTCATATATTAATTTTATCCATATAATTTTTGGCGAATTTTAGCATAATATGACAATTTTGTAAAATTTTTTATTTTTATAATAATGTTGATTAAATCATTATTTTAAATACTATATAATAGTGTTATAACATACTATTTAAAATCAAAAAGGACCTACTATGAACCTAAGTGGATTAAGTATATTTATTATTAATTTTATGGCAATTATTTTTATAACTGGATGTTCATCTGATAATAAGGGAATATTTGTAGATGACATTGTTGATGGCATAAGATATATAAATGGTGTAGATGAAAGTTATACAAATGATAAAGGTGAATTTTCATATGTAGGTGGAAAAGTAGAGTTTTATCTAGGTAATATAAAAATTGGAGAGTTAGACCATTTGCCTAGTGATGGTAGAGTGTTTATACAAGATTTAGTTGGTGTAGATAGAACTAATATATCAGATGAAAAGGTATTAAAAATAGCAACACTTCTTCAATCTCTTGATTCAGATGATACAACTGATAAAATTGAGATTTTAAGAAAAGATTTTAATAAATTTTATTTAGTACCCCAAGAGGATATAAATAATATTGAAGTTAACGAACTTCTTTTAGAAAAAGGGTTTAGTCCAAAAGGTAATACGGATGTTAATAAACATTTACATAATACACTTGAATATTATGAAATAATTGAAGACAAACAGAGTTTAGAATTAATGGATAGTTCTATAAAAAATGGTGACACTAATGTACCTATTGATATTGATATAGTATTAAATTTCAATGACGATGTGAGAAAAACTTTAGTAAATAAAAATAACTTAATTCTTCAAGATAGCTCATCAAATAATATAGATTTTTCTATTTTATATGATTTTGATACTATAACAGTTAAACCTTTAATACATTTAGAATCTTCAAATACATATACTTTGACAATAAAATCAACACTTGAAGACTATGGGAAAAATAGTTTGATAAATGATGGTGGAAACAATGATATTATAATAGGTTTTACAACAAATTAAAAAATAAAAGACTTGGATTTTATCTCCAAGTCTTTAAATCCAAATATTATCTAAAAGTCGTGTATTTCCAAATCTAACTACAACTAAAATAATTGTATTTTTAGGTTCTACAATTTCAAGTTCATTAAATTCTCTGTCTACTATAGCTATATATTCCACATCTAAATTGCTCATAGTATCTAAGATTCGTTTTTTTACAGCTTCTACACTATACTCTTTTTTAGCTATTAGTGAAGTTGCTAGGTATAAAGATTTAGAGATAAGTAGGGCATCTTTTCTTTGAGTTTCACTTAGATATACATTTCTAGAACTAAGTGCCAAGCCATCTGATTCTCTTACAATATCACATGGTACAATATTTATTGGCAAAAATAGATTTTTTACCATTTGTTGTATTAGTGAAAGTTGTTGGGCATCTTTTTTTCCAAAATAGGCATTTGTTGGTTGTGTTAAATTAAAAAGTTTAAGTACAACTTGTAATACTCCATCAAAGTGACCTGGTCTTGCTTTACCCTCTAAAATATAGCTTTTATTTGGTGCTTTTATAAGTATCTCTTCTTTTGTGTACATAGTTGTAACATCTGGCATAAAAAGATAATCTACTTTGCACATTTGGCATATTTTTTTATCTGCTTCATCCTTTCTTGGATATGCATCTAAATCTTCTCCTGGAAGAAACTGTGTAGGGTTTACAAATATAGAAACTATTACAATATCATTTTCTTCTCTAGCTTTTTTTATAAGTGAAATATGACCATTGTGTAAAGCTCCCATTGTAGGAACAAATCCAACACTAGAAGAGATAGTTTTTCTTATCTCTTGTAACTGTTCAATTGTTTTTATAATTTCCAATAATTTTCCTTAAAAATAGTACCCGTTTTTTTGGGAACTGAAATTTTATGACTTATTTCATAAAAATAAATTTAAACTCTAAAAAGAAGTTCTAAGTTAGTTCAATAATATTTTTATTTATCATCAAAATTAGGGTTTAGCTTTAGTAAAATTAAATCTGCCAATATATTACCTAACAAAGTCAAAAAGGCACCGATGATTAATATTCCCATTATTACAGGATAATCATGGCTTAATGCACTTTGATAAAAAAGTAATCCCATCCCATCAATAGAAAAAATTGATTCTAAAATAACACTTCCACCTATAATTCCTGGTAAAGATAATCCCAAAAGGGTTATTACAGGGGGATATAGATTTGGCAAAATATAATATCTTAATATTTTTTTATTATCTAATCCACGTGAGCGTGCAAAAAATATATAATCTGATTTAAGTATCTCAATAGTTAAACTTCTAATATATAAAATCAAACTTCCAATTCCACCAAATGTTATTATAGAAATTGGTAAAACTAAATGCCATGCATAATCTAAATAGTAGTTTATACTTCCATCATCTGGTACAGAATGAAGTCCAGCAATAGGTAAAATCTCAAAATACATCGCAAATATAAGTACACATAAAAGTGCAAGATAAAATGAAGGCATAGAAAAACTTAGAAGTGATAATTGACCTGTAAATTTATCAAAAAAACTATTTTTCTTTAGTGCTGATTTCACTCCTAAATATAGAGAAATAACAAAAATTAAAAACATTGAAATAATATTTATAGTTAAAGTGATAGGAAGTCTATCTAAAACTTCAGTTTTAACCATCTGTCCGCTTGCAAAAGAGATGCCAAAATCTAGTTGTACTATTGCAAGAAGCCAAGAAAAAAATTGAATATATAAAGGTTTATCTAAACCATAAATAGCTTTTAATTGCTCTATAGATTCTTCTGTAATATTGGGATTTAACTCTCCGCTTGCAAAAAATGAATTTGGAGCCATATGTATAGCCAAAAAAGATATTAAGCTTATTATAAAAAGCATGATAATAAGATATAATAATTTGTTCATAAATAGTTTCATGAGCGTATTATACAAATTCAAAGATTAAAAAGTTGGCTTAAAATGATAGGTATTGATATAACTTCAATTGATAGAATAAAAAATATGTATGAAAAATTTGGAAGAAAAGCTTATGAGCGTTTTTTAGATGATGAAGAGATTGAACTTATAAAAAAACCAGAAACAGCAGCAGGTTTTTGGGCAGCAAAAGAAGCTGCTAGTAAAGCAATTGGTACAGGTATTGGAAAAGAGTGTTCTTTTCATGATATAAAAATAAAAAAAACAAAATTAGGAGCCCCAAAAATCAAATACACAAAAGCTTTACGAAAAAAATTTAAAATAAAAAAAAGTTATTTGTCTATTACTCATGATCAAGGTATAGCCGTAGCTGTAGTGACATTGGAAAAAAGGAACAAATAATGAATTTTTTTAAAAGAAATTGTTCAAATATGTCTGAAATAGAGATTAATATAAGATGGATACTAAGTATTTTATTTGCAATATTAGCCTCTGCTACTGGGTATTGGTTTTTATTGTTAGCTACAATTGTTTTAGTTTATCAGAATCTAATTAAGAATTGTTTTTTATATTCAACTTTTGGGATGAATGAAGAGCTTAAAAAAAGAAACAGATATTTGGAGCTTCTCCCAGAAAAAAATCCAGAACCTGTTTTTGTGATTAATGACAAAGCAGAGATTGAATTTAAAAATCAACCAGCAAAACAGTTTTTTGAAGATGAAAATAAGTTTGAGTTTTTGGAGAATAATGATTATTTAAAACAATTAATTTTAGATGGAAAAACGGATCAAATAGAGCATAAATTTAGTGAGGATAAGATTTATACCTTTGTATTAAGAGGTATAAAACATCTTAATATTGTTTTAGTATATGGTACAGATATTACAAAAGTTATAAAAACAGAAGAAGAGATAATCAATATACAAAAAGATATTGTTTATACTATGGGTTCAATTGGCGAAACACGTTCAAAAGAGACAGGAAACCATGTAAAAAGAGTTGCAAAATATTCTGAAATTTTAGCTTTAAAATATGGTTTATCAAAAGAGGAAGCAAGTTTATTAAAACTTGCTAGTCCTATGCATGATATAGGAAAGGTTGGTATAAAAGATGAGATATTAAATAAACCAGCAAAATTAACAGATGAAGAGTTTAAAGTTATGAAAACTCACTCAACTTTGGGATATAATATGCTTAAAAACTCAGATAAACCAATACTTAAAGCAGCTTCAATTGTTGCTTATGAACACCATGAAAAATGGGATGGTACAGGGTATCCTAAAAAGAAAAAAGCTGAAGAGATACATATTTTTGGAAGAATAACAGCAGTGGCTGATGTTTTTGATGCCTTGGCTAGTAAAAGGGTTTATAAAGAAGCTTGGCCTATAGAAGAAGTAAAAGAGTTTTTTATAGAACAAAAAGGGAAACACTTTGAACCAAAACTTGTGGATTTATTTTTTGAACATTTTGATGAATTAAATAGTGTTAGATTAAAATATCAAGATTGATTTTTACTTAAATATCTTTCTAAAATTATTTGAGCAGCGATAGAATCAACTCTACCATCTCTTTTGTATTTTATTTCACCTTTGATTAATTCTTCTGCTTCAATTGAACTCATATTTTCCTCTTGAAATTCGTAAGGGATTTCAAGTTTAAGTAAATCCACAAAATGTTTAACTCTTTTTTGCATATCCTCACTGGTACTTGGATATCCAACTATTAATTTATCAATCTCCCACTCTTTTAAAAAAGCATTTACATCATTTGAAGCTTGGTTTCTATTTTTCCTTAATATAGCTGGTTGTGGTGTGATTATATCTTTATGCATACAAACTGCAACTCCAATTCTTTTAAGTCCTATATCTATGCATGCAAATTTCAATCAGTTTCCTTTATTCTTTTTTTCGCTAATATTATAGCCTTAAAAAAATAAAATTGGGAATATGGATGAAATTAGCAGTATTTGATTTTGATTCAACACTGATGGACGGTGAAACAATTGACTTTTTAGCAAAGCCTTTAGGTTTAGAAGAAAAAGTTGCTTCTATTACTGAAAAAGCTATGGCTGGAGAGCTTGATTTTTTTGAATCTTTAGTTGAAAGGGTATCTTTACTTAAAGGTTTAGAATACTCAAAAGCTGTGCAAATATGTAAAGATTTGCCACTAATGCCAGGAGCTTATGAAACTGTAGCTGAATTAAAAAGACAAGGTTATAAAGTAGTTTGTTTTTCAGGTGGATTTAGAATAGGAACAACTCCTGCAAAAGAGAAGTTAGGACTTGATGCTGATTTTTCAAATATCTTACATGAAAAAGATGGGATATTAACTGGTCTTGTTGGTGGAGATATGATGTTTGGTTTTAGCAAAGGTGACATGATTCAAAGAGTTCAATCAATGCTAGGAGTTTCAATAGAGGATACTTTAGTAGCAGGTGATGGAGCAAATGATGTTAGTATGTTCCCATATGCAGCGAAAAAAGTGGCATTTTGTGCAAAAGATATATTAAAAAAAGAGGCTAATATTATTGTTGATACAAAAGATTTAACAAAAATATTAGACCACATATAAGGATATTAATATGAGTTTAAAAGAAGATATTGGATTTACACTTTGGTGTGATTTTATAGAAAGAGACTTTTTAGAACATAAATTTAAAGATTTAATTAAAAAAGAGATTATTCATGGAGCTACATCAAATCCAGCTATTTTTGAATCTTCAATTTCAAACTCTGTAGCATATGGACAACAACTTGAAATGCTACAAGCAAATGAACCAAAAACAATCTATGAAGAGCTTGCAATTACTGATATTAAAAGAGCAGCAGAACTTTTAGATGATTTATATAGAGAAGATATAGATGATGGATTTATCTCTATAGAGGTTGATCCATTACTTTGTGATGATGCAGCAGGAACTATAGAAGAGGGGATGAGACTAAATGCTCAAATAGGAGCAGATAATGTGATGATAAAAGTACCTGCAACTACTGCTGGATATGAAGCTATGAAAGAGTTAACATCACAAGGGATTAATGTAAATGCAACTTTAATTTTTTCACCACAACAGGCTATAGAGTGTGCAAAAGCATTAGATGAGGGTATCAAACAATCAAATAAAGATACAAAAGCAGTAATCTCTGTATTTGTTTCAAGATTTGATAGAAAATGTGACACTCAATTTGTACAAAATGGTTTTGAAGCCTCAAAATTAGGTATTATGAATGCCACAAAATGTTACCATGAAGTTGAAAAATTCGAGAATAAAAATATTAGAACTTTATTTGCAAGTACAGGGGTAAAAGGTAATAGCTTACCTCAAAGTTACTATGTAGATAATTTAATTTATCCAAATACAGTTAACACTGCACCCCTTGCAACTATAGAAGATTGGGTAGAAAATGGAAAAAAAGAACCTAGTAAAATGATAAGTGAAAATGAGTGTAATAAATATTTTGAATTGGTATCAAAAAAAGGTATTGATATGAAAAATATTTATAATGCTTTATTAACAGAAGGCTTAGAAGCTTTCAAAGAATCTTTTAAAGATTTACTTCAAAAACTACAAAGAGACTAATGTAACTTAAAAGTAACCTATGTGGTTACTATAAGTTGCTTAAGTCAAAATTAGATAAAATCTCGAACTATTTAAAATAAAGGGATTATTATGACTAATTGGAATCCAAAAAGTTGGAGAGATTTTCCAATAAAGCAACAACCAACATATACAGATTTAGAAAAATTAAAAAAAGTTGAGTCTGAATTAGCAACATATCCCCCACTAATTTTTGCAGGAGAAGCTAGAAATCTAAAATCTCAATTAGCAAAAGTTTCATGTGGTGAAGCCTTTTTATTACAAGGTGGAGATTGTGCAGAATCATTCACATCTTTTAATGCAAATAATATAAAAGATTTATTTAAAGTTATGATGCAAATGGCTGTTGTACTTACATTTTCAGGTGGAAAACCAGTTGTAAAGGTTGGAAGAATTGCAGGACAATTTGCAAAACCAAGAAGTGCAGACTTTGAAGAGATAAATGGAATCTCTTTACCTTCATATAGAGGTGATATTGTAAATAATATTGGATTTAATGAAAAAGATAGAGCACCAAAACCTAAAAAACTTTTAAAAGCATATAATCAAAGTGCTGCAACTCTTAATCTTTTAAGAGCATTTGCAAGAGGTGGTATGGCTGATTTACATCAAGTTCATTCTTGGAATCTTGATTTCGTAAAAAACAATGCTTTAGGTGAAAAATATGAGATTTTAGCTGATAAAATATCTGAAACTCTTAAATTCATGGAATCTTGTGGAATTACAAGTGAAAATACAGCACAACTAAGAGAAACAGTTTTATATACCTCTCATGAGGCACTTTTATTAAACTATGAAGAAGCACTTACAAGAAAAGATTCTTTAACAGGTGATTGGTACGATTGTTCTGCACATATGTTATGGATTGGGGATAGAACAAGAGGTTTAGATGATGCTCATATTGAATATTTTAGAGGGATTAAAAACCCAATAGGGTGTAAAGTAGGTCCATCTATGAAAGAGGATGAATTAATTAAACTAATTGATGCACTAAATCCTGAAAATGAAGCAGGACGACTTAATCTAATAGTTAGAATGGGACATGATAAAGTTGCTGATATCTTTCCAAATCTTTTAAAGAAAGTTGAAAGTGAAGGTAAAAAAGTAGTATGGTCTTGTGATCCAATGCATGGGAATGTTGAAAAAGCACCAAATGGATACAAAACAAGAGACTTCGCTAATATTTTAAGTGAAGTTAAACAATTTTTCCAAATCCATAAAGCACAAGGAAGTGTTGCTGGTGGAATTCACTTAGAGATGACTGGACAAAATGTAACAGAGTGTACAGGAAGTACAAGTTCTGCTATTACAGCAGAGGGATTATCTAGTAGATATCACACTCAATGTGACCCAAGATTAAATGCTGACCAATCTTTAGAATTGGCATTTATGATAGCTGAAACATTAAAAGAAGCTAGAGCTTAAAAGAAGAAAAATATTTTCTTCTTTTAAGTATAAACTTTTTTTTTCTTATAAAAAAATTTTGCATAAATAAATATTATTAAAGGTGAAAGTAAAATTAGGGGATAACCTATTATTGAAATACTAGTAGTTCCTGAACGTAACATTTCTATTTTTTCTTCATTTGTAGCTAAAACAAAAGGTATAGCTTCAACAATCATTATTATTGTGGAAATTATGATAAGTAAAATTATCAAAAGTATAAGAAATATTTTATCTTTTTTTAGAAGGTGTTTTGCTCTTAAAATTTTATAAATTGGTAGTAAGAAAATTATCATTACTATTAAGTATGCAATAGGTACTCCACTCATTTTAAATCCCTATAATAATATATAAATATATTATTATAGTATCAATTAACTTAGAGTTAAAAGAGAATAATTGAAGAATAAAATAAAAAAACTTATAAAAAAGTCTCTTTATATATATCCTCTTTAAATCCTACTGTAACATTTTCATTATGTACTATAACAGGTCTTTTTACTAGCATTGGTTCTTTACACAACCATTCAAGTTTACCATTTTCGTCTAAATTTAAATCTTTTAGTTTTAAATCTCTATATTTAGTACCTTTGTTATTAAAAACAATATCGATACCTGCTTTTTCAACCCAAAATTTAACATCAACACTAGGTGGTGGATCTTTTCTTAAATCACAAAATTCAACCTCAATATTGTTATCTTTGAAGAATTTTAGTGCACTTCTTACTGAATTACAAGTTTTTATTCCATAAACTTTTACAGACATGAGATTTCTTTATTCTATGATTTTTGGTACTATAAAGTAACCATCTTCTGCTTTTGGTGCATATTTTAAGATATGACTAGATAGTTCTAAATCTTGTTTTGAAATATCTTCTCTAAGAGCAGTTCCACCTTCAACTGTGTTAAATGTAGCTTCAATACTAGAAACATCTATTTCATTTAAATTTTCCACAAAGTTTATAATATCTGCTAGTTCAGATTTTAAGTTTTCTTTTTTAGAATCTTCGATTTCTAAACTTGATAGTTTCGCTAATTTTTCAATTAGTTTATCATCAACTGTCATGATTTTCCTTCAAAATACATTATTTTATTTATATTATATCTAAAAAAGATTGTATTGTGGTTAAGGTAAATTTATGATAGAATTTAAACATATTATTAGGAGTTCAAATGTTTAGTCAGATTAATAATTATATTGGAAAACAAATAGACTTAGAAGAAGTGACTTGTTTATTTGATGATGGAGGGCTTCAGATATATTGGTTGGGAATTGATAATGTAACTGCTTTTAGATGTAATGTTTATTTAATAAAAAGTGGTAAAGAGGCATTAATAATAGACCCAGGAAGTAGAGAGTTTTTTGAAGAGGTTAAAACAAGAGCTTTACAAGTAGCAAGTTTAGAAGAGATAAAAGGTTTAGTTTTATGTCATCAAGACCCAGACGTAGCTGCTTCAATGGTAGACTGGTTAGATATAAAAGATGACTTGACTATTTTTTCTACAGATAGAACAAATGTATTATTACCACATTATGGTAGGGATAATTACGATTTTTATAGTGTAAATAGTTCTGATTTTTTTATGTTTGAAAGTGGAAGAGAGATAAAGTTTATTGAGGCTCCTTTTTTACATTTTCCTGGTGCTTTTGTGACATATGATATGAGTTCTAAATTTCTTTTTTCAGGTGATATTTGGGCAGCACTAGATATTGATTGGAAATTGGTAGTTGATGATTTTGATATGCATATAAATAATATGAATCTTTTTCATGTAAACTATATGGCTTCAAATATTGCCACAAGAGGTTTTGTTGAGAAAATTAAAGATTTGAAGATAAATGCAATATTACCACAACACGGTTCTATCATAGATGAAAAAAATGTTGAAAATGCTTTGACTTATTTACGTGAGTTAAAGTGTGGTACAGATTTGATTTATGCAGAAATCTAAGAGAAGTTAAATTTTAACTTCTCTTTTTTGATAAAACTCTTTTTTAAATTCGATCCAATTATCTGCCAATATAGCAGCTCTAGCTTGTTTCATAAGATTTAAATAGTAGTGTATATTATGGATTGAAGCTAATCTAAAATATGTAATCTCACCAGCTTTAAAAAGATGGTTTAAATAAGCTCTTGTAAAATTCTTACAAGTATAACATTCACACTCTTCATCTATTGGTTTAATATCTTCTTTAAAAGTTGCTTTTTTGATATTTACTCTTCCAAAACTTGTAAATAGTGTTCCATTTCTTGCATTTCTTGTTGGCATAACACAATCAAACATATCAACACCTCGTTCAATGTTTTCTATTAAATCTTCTGGTGTTCCAACTCCCATAAGATATCTTGGTTTATCTTTTGGCATAAACTCAGTTGTCCATTCAACTGTGTCATACATATCTTGGTTTGGTTCACCAACACTTAATCCACCGATTGCAAAACCATCATAATCAGTTAAAGAACAAAGTTGTTCGGCACTCATTTTTCTAAACTCTTTATCTGTTCCACCTTGGATAATTGCAAAAATATTTTGATTTACACCTATACCTTTCTGTTGTTGTTCTTTATGGTATGCGATAGCTTCTTGAGCCCATTTAGTTGTTCTTTCAATAGATTTTTTGATTCTTTCTTTAGTATTTGGTAGGGCAACTAAATCATCTAAAATCATCATAATGTCACTGTTTAAATCATATTGGGTATCAAGAACACTTTGAGGTGTAAAGTAGTGTTTACTACCATCAATATGTGATTTAAAAGTGATACCATTTTCATCTGGTTTACTATTGTCACTTAAGGAAAATGCTTGGAAACCACCTGAATCTGTTAAAAATGAGTTTGGAAATTTAGAAAAGCCATGTAGTCCACCAAATTTTTTAATAAGTTTACTACCAGGTCTTAAATAAAGATGATAAGTGTTTCCCAAAATAATTTTTGCACCAAGTTCAAGCATATCATTTGCATCAAGTGCTTTTACTGTTGCTTGGGTTCCAACTGGCATAAAAACTGGCGTTTCAATCGTACTGTGAGCTGTTTTTATCGTACATGCTCTTGTTTTATGATGAGAGGTTGCATCAATTTTAAATTCCATAAAAAATCATTCCTTTATTTTAAAATGTGATTATATCAAAGAATCATTTTAAAGCTATTTATATGAAAAATCTTGTCAAGATAATTCTTAGTAGATTTAGATATAATATCGCATGAAAAAAATATTAGTAATACTTGATGGAATTGTTGCAAAAAAACTTATGCAAAGGATAGTTCAATCTAATACAAGAGAGAACTACTACGATGTTGTTTATATGAATGATGCAATTATTCCAAAACAAAAAGCATCCAACTTTACTTTTTATAAATTTGACCCAACATCTGAATCTAAATTAGCTATGGTTTTGGATAAGGATGTGCATTCTCAAGCTTTAATTGCATTGAACTCTAAAGATGAAATGCTTAATGTTATAAAAAATATAAAACAAAGAAAAAAGAATCTACATATGTCTATATTGGATTATTGGGGAATAGAATTAGATGACCCATATGTAGATATCTATAAAGGTATTGAAGTTTTGGCTAATGGTATGGTTGAAAGATTACCAAATGTACCAGTAATGGCACAAAATATTGGGCTAAAACAAGGGGAAATTATGGAAATAAAAATCCCTTTTGGAAGCTCTTATGCCTATAGATATGTAGGTTCAATAGAACAAAATGAATGGAGAATTTTTGGTTTATACAGAGGTGAACAACTTGTAGATATCAAACCATCTTTGATTTTAAAACCAAATGACGTTATCTTGGTAATTGGAAAACCAACTGTGCTTATGCAAGTTTACAATGCTATTGGAAAATCTCAAGGGCAATTTCCGATGCCATTTGGTCATAATAATTATCTTTTTCTGGATCTATTTTTACAAACAAAACAAAGAGTAGTAGATGTAATTCAAGAGGTTAAATATTTGAATAAAAGGTTTAAAAATAGAAAACTTTTTATAAGAATTACAAGACCAACAACAGTTGAAATAATTGAACTTATAAGAGATAGTTTCAAAAATGATGATACTGTTGAGATAAAAATGGATTATCATAATTTAGGGATGATAAGACTTTTAAAAGCAGATATAAAAGCTTTTGATATTGGAATGGTTATTTTAACAAATGAGATGTTCAAAGATAGAAAAGACAAAAAAGGTTTATCGGATATTAGAGTTCCTATTTTTAAATTAGGAGATGAACTAATTGGTTCAATTAAAAGAACAGTTGTAGTAATCAATGATATCAACTCTTATGAACAAATTTCACCTGTAATTTTTGATGTAGCAGGACAACTAAAAACAAAAACAAAAATATTTAATCTTGAACCAATGGGTGAAGATGATAATAAAACAAATCTTTTAGATCACTTTGAAAATCTTGCAAAGATTTTTAATGAAAAAGTTGAGATTATTTCAGATGAAAAAAATCCAATTAGGGAATTGAAAAAATTAGATAATACACTTCAAATTTTACCTTTGAAAGAGCAGATGCTAAAATCAAGATTTGCCTGGAAATTTTTATATACTAACCCAGATTTAATCTCATTTGACATAAATAAATATAGTCAATTATTAATACCAATTATTGAGGAATAAAAAATATGAATTTTGAAAAATATCCATTTGAAAAATTAAATGAATTATTAGATGGAATTGAACCTAATGACAAATATGAACTTTCGGCTTTAACAATAGGTGAGCCAAAATTTGAAACACCACAATTTATACAAGATAGTTTAAAAAAATCTACAAATCTTTTACAAAAATATCCTGCAAGTGCAGGTATGCCTGAACTTAAACAATCAATGATAAATTTTGTACAAAAAAGATTTAATGTTACTTTACAGATGAATGAAATAATTCCAACTTTTGGGACAAGAGAAGCACTTTTTAATTTTCCACAATATGTTTTATTTGATAAAAAAGAACCAACTATTGCTTTTACGAACCCTTTTTATCAAATCTATGAAGGTGCAGCAATAGCTAGTAGAGCGAAGATTATTCATATAGATTTAACAAAAGAGAACAATTTTAAAGCAGATTTATCAGATGAGGAATTAAAACAGTGTGATTTAGTAATTTTAAACTATCCAAACAATCCTACATCAGCAGAGATGACAAAAGAGGAGATGGTTGTTTGGGTTAAAAAAGCTTTAGAGTTTGATTTTATTTTAGTAAATGATGAGTGTTATTCAGAAATATTTTTTAATGAAGAGGATAAACCTTGTTCACTTTTAGAAGCTAGTATTGAAGCTGGAAATAGTGAATTTAAAAATATAATTGTTATGAACTCTATTTCAAAAAGAAGTTCTGCTCCAGGTCTTAGATGTGGTTTTGTAGCAGGTGATGCAAAAATTTTAGATGGATATATGCAATATAGAACTTATGTTGGCTGTGCCTCTCCAGTTCCTCTACAAGTTGCAGCAACAGAAGCTTGGAATGATGAAGAGCATGTAAAAGGTTTTAGAAAAATTTATAAAAAAAACTTTGAATTAGCTCAAGAGCTTTTAGGTATAGAACCTCCCAAAGCTAGTTTTTATATTTGGCTTGAAGTAAAAGATGAGTTAGAGTTTACCAAAGAACTTTTTAAACAAAAAAATATAAAAGTATTACCAGGTAGTTTTTTAGGAAGAAATGGAATTGGAAAAGGGTATGTAAGAATTGCTCTTGTAGAAAACCCAACAAAAACTAAAGAGGTACTAATAAGACTTAAGGAGTTTATTGATGGACAAAACTGATTTACATGAGACAAGGACAAACCCAGATTTTTTAAAGTACCTAGAAAAAACTAGAACAGATGCTGTAAATGCAAAAGATATTGCTGCCTTGTATGAGGTTTTAGACTCTTTGTTAGTTTTGGATTTGGAAGAGGAAAAAATAAATTCAGTTTATGAAAATATTTTAAAAATCACATTTGAAAATGTAGAAAAAATAATAAATGAAAACAAAAGATTAGATTTAGAAAATGAAAACCTTTTTTATGTAAGAGCTTTTTATGAATATGCTGTAGAAAAGTGGAGTTATAGTGATTTTAAAGGTGCAAAAGAGTTGATTTTTGTTTTATCTAAGATTATTGAGGATGAGGTGTTAAATGATTCTTTCAAGGTTCACTTAATAGCTTTAGCAAAACAAACATCTTTGGATGATTTTTATGAAAATGAAGTTGATTTAAATTTTGAAAACCTTGACGAAAAATATGGATATTTTATTACAAATTTCAATTACGATAAAAAAGATTTTATCAAACAAAATGAACAGGTTTTAAATACAGAGTGTGAAAATCTAAAATATTTATTGGAAGCTTAATGAAAGTACATTTTATAGGAATAGGTGGGATAGGTCTTTCTGCCTTGGCAAGATTTTTAAATTATGATGGTCATGAGGTTAGTGGTTCTGATATAAAAAGTTCTCCAATTACTCAAGAATTAATTAAAGAGGGAATCAAAGTTAGTTGTCCTCAAAGTGCAGACAATATAAGTGAAGATTTTGATATTGTAATCTATTCAGCAGCAGTTACAGATGAAAATCCAGAACTAATAGAAGCAAGACTTAGACAGATTAGAACACTATCTAGAAAAGAAGCTTTGCCAATTATTTTAGGGGATAAAAAAAATTATTGTGTAGCAGGAGCTCATGGTAAATCAACTACAACTGCTATTTTGGCTTCTATATTAAACTCTTCTGCTCTAATTGGAGCTATTTCAAAAGATTTTGGTTCAAATTTTAGATATGTAAATGATTTAGTTGCTTTTGAAGCAGATGAATCGGATGCTTCTTTTTTACTTTCAAATCCTTATTGTTCGATTGTTACAAATGCTGAACCAGAACATATGGAATATTATCATTATGATTATGATAAATTTTTTGAATCTTATGAGAGATTTATAGAATTAGGTCAAAAAAGAGTTTTAAATGCAGAAGATGAGCATATAAAAAAACTAAATGTATCAGATGCTATATATCTTTATCCAAGTTGTGATATAAAAAATCTTTCATTTATGTTAAGAGATGGGGAACCATGTACAAGATTTGAGTTAAAAGATTTAGGATATTTTGAAGTATGGGGATTTGGGTTTCATATTGCTATTGATACCTCTTTGGCTATTTTAGCTGCTTTAAATGAACTTGATATTGAAACTATTAGAGAAAATCTTAAAAACTATAAAGGGATTAAAAAAAGATTTGATATAGTCCAAAAAAATGATACTATGGTAGTAATAGATGATTATGCACATCATCCAACAGAGATAGAAGCAACAATGCGTTCTGTTGAGTTATATGACAATCTTACAAATATTCAAAAAAGAGTAGTTATTTGGCAACCTCATAAATATTCACGAACCAAAGATAATCTTGAAGGGTTCAAAAAGTGTTTTAGAAGATGTGATGAGCTTATAATTCTTCCAATATGGACAATTCCTGGTGAACAAAAAATTGATATTGATTTTGAAAAAGAGTTTTCTATGTATTCTCCAATCTTTGCAGACAAAATAAATAGTTGTGAAAATCGAATTGAGTTAATTAAAAATGACAAAATAATAAAAACATATGAAGATGGATTGATTATTGGAGTTGGTGCAGGTGATATAACTTATCAATTAAGAACCTGTAATTAAAATATTTGGCAATAATAGTAAAATAATTTTTACTATTTGTCCAAAATATTACTATAATACCCTTATTTTGGTCTAAGAAAGTAAATAAACTCTAACATTAGTAAACAATTAATAATTTTCATGATAAAATTAAAGTAACATTAATGCTATGTTGATGCAACTTTAATTATAAGGATTATTAATGCTAAAAAGTTTTTCTACAAAAGCTAAGCTTATGAGTATGCCTATTGTATTTATTTTAATTGTTATTATATCTGCAATAATATATGTATACTATAACAATTTAGTTACATTTAGGTCAAATGCTGCAACACAAACAGATGTGTTTATTCAGCAAGTTTTAAAAGGAAGAATTGCCGTTTATCAGTTTTTAAGAGCACCTTCTGAATCGACTGAGCAAAATGTTATAAATAGTTTTTCCCAACTTGATAAAAATGTTTCAAGTTTGAAGCCAAAGCTTTCACAAGAGGAAAATAAAAAAACATGTGATATGATTTTAGAAGATTCTAAAAAATATATTGATTATTTTCGACAGTTTGCTGAAAAAAGAATTGTAGAGTTTAATAATGGGATTTTAAAAGAATCTGATGAACTAAAGCCAATAGTTAGTTCTATGGTTGAAACAGGAAAAGATTTAGAAAAAAGTCTTCACAAAATAAATGAAAGTGCAATAATTTTAAAAGAGGAAGCTAATAGTTTATTAAAATATAGTTTGATATCTTTAGCGATTGTATCAATTATTTTATTTATAATCTTCTCTACTCTTTTATCTAATATTATAATTTCTACTTTGGAAAAATTTCAAGAGGGCTTAACATCATTTTTTGCTTATATAAATAGAGAAACAGAAACTTCAATGCTTCTTGAAATTGATGGAAATGATGAATTTGCTCAAATGGCTAAGGTTCTTAATGAAAATATTGCAAAAACTAAAGATGGATTACAAAAAGATAATGAAACTGTAAAAGAAGTATTATCAATAGTTGAAAAAGCAAATATAGGATATTTAGATTTAGAAGTAAAAAGTGTTCCAAACAATCCTCAGCTTGTACAATTAGCATCTGCACTAAATAGTATGCTAAAAGGGATAAAAGTAAATGTTGATTCTGTAAATGCAGTTTTAAAAGAATACAGCAATTATAATTTTACAACTAAACTATCAGAAAATGGAATTGAAGGTGATATTGCATCTCTTATTAAAAGTATAAACTTTATCACTGTAGAAATCTCTAATTTATTGAAAAACTCTTTTGTTATTGGATTAACATTAGATAAATCTTCTGACCAACTAATTATAAATGTAGATACTTTAAATAAAAGTTCAACTGAAGCGGCAGCTTCTTTAGAAGAAACAGCAGCAGCATTGGAAGAGATAACAAGCACAATAGTTAATAATGCTGAAAATGTACAATCTATGAGTGATTATGCAAATAAATTAAGTCAGTCAGCAAAAACTGGGCAAAAACAAGCTCAAAATACATCAAGTGCAATGGAAGATATTACTGAGCAGGTAAATTCAATTAGTGAAGCAATTACAGTAATTGATCAAATAGCATTCCAAACAAATATCCTTTCACTAAATGCAGCAGTTGAAGCAGCAACAGCAGGTGAGGCAGGAAAAGGATTTGCCGTTGTTGCACAAGAGGTTAGAAATCTTGCAGCTCGTTCAGCAGAAGCAGCAAAAGAGATTAAAGAATTAGTTGAAAATGCAACATCTAAAGCGACACATGGTAAAGAGATTAGTTCTCAGATGATTAAAGGTTATGATGAATTATTAGAAAACATCACTAAATCAACTGAAAAAATTGCAGAGATAGCAAATGCAAGTAAAGAACAAGAACAAGGTATCACACAAATCAATGATGCAGTTACTCAGTTAGACCAACAAACTCAACAAAATGCCTTAATCGCATCTCAAACTCATGATATAGCTATTGAAACAGATGCAATTGCAAAAGAGATTGTATCTGATGCAAAATCTAAAGAATTCTTAGGGAAAAATGATGCAAAAGCAAGAGATAATAGTATTAATCATTCTTCTAATGATAATACTTCTCATGCAAAAACACAAATTAAACCTAAAGAGGTTTCAAAAGTAAAAAAAGAGCTTTCAAGTTCAACTACTAAAAAAGAAACATCAAAAGTAATAACTGCACAAAATCATAACGACGATGAGTGGGAAAGTTTTTAAAACTTTCTTGCTCGATAACTATTATTTTAACCTTTGTTATATATTTTTCATTTAATATAAAATAAAGTTGATTATATTAAAATATATTATATCTTCCATTTAGGATTTATTTATGAAAATATTAGTTAGAAGATACATAAAAAAAGAATCCACTTCAGGAATTATTCTTATTGTTGCAACTATTATTGCATTGATTTTAAGAAACTCAATATTTTCAGAATTTTATACCTCTTTTTTACATACACCAATTGTTTTAAAAATTGGCTCTTTATTAGATATTAGTAAACCTTTGATTTTATGGATAAATGATGGTTTAATGGTTATGTTTTTTCTTCTTATAGGTTTAGAGATAAAAAGAGAACTTCTAGCAGGACATCTTTCTAGTGCTAGAAAGATTGCTTTACCAATCATAGCTGCTCTTGGTGGTATGATTGTACCAGCAGTTGTTTTTTTGATATTTAATTATGGGGATGATTTTGCACTTAGAGGTTGGGCAATTCCAACTGCAACAGATATTGCTTTTGCCTTAGGAATATTGTCTTTATTAGGCAGAAAGATTCCTGTTTCATTAAAAATATTTTTGATGGCATTGGCTATTTTTGACGATTTGGGCGCAATTTTAATTATTGCGTTTTTTTATACTTCTGAGTTATCTTTTCATTCTATTTTATTTGCTGTTATTTGTATTTTAGCCCTTGTTTTAATGAATAGATTTAAAGTAACAAGAATAGGATTTTATTGGATAATAGGCTTTTTACTTTGGGTATTTTTATTAAAATCTGGAGTGCATGCAACATTAGCAGGTATAATTGTTGCTTTTTCAATACCATTACATGCTATTAATGAAAAAAGAAAATTAGTATCTCCTGCAAAATCTTTACAACATCATATTCACTATTGGGTTGCTTTTTATATTTTACCTTTATTTGCTTTTGTTAATGCAGGTGTTGATTTAACAAATTTATCAATTAGTAGAATAACAGATGATGTTTCTATGGGGATTATTTTAGGTTTATTTATAGGTAAACAGTTAGGTGTTTTTCTATTTTCCTATCTTGCAATAAGATATAATGTAGCAACACTTCCAAAATGTGCTACATGGACACAGATGTATGGAGTTGCAGTTTTAACTGGAATTGGATTTACAATGAGTTTATTTATAGATTCTTTAGCTTACAATGATTCTAATACATTTTATTATACTGATAAATTAGCTATATTATTAGGGTCTTTTTTATCTGGAATTGTAGGTTATTTAATACTTAAATTTACAAAATCAAAAAGATATTGTGGAGTCTAGTTTATAGTTTTGATATATCCATTTTCCACAAGAAATACACCCTCTAACTCTAATTCATAAAGTTGTGTTCCAAGTTTTTTTAAAGCATCTTCATATAAAGGATTTGTTTGTAAATAGTTAAAAAGTTCATTATCCTTTTTTTCTTGATTTCCAAATTGGTTTAGAAAAGAATCTATATCGTAAATTGGTTCAATTAAATTTTTATTTAAAAGTTTTTGTGTTCCTAGACTCTCATCTAAATGATGAGGAATTGTATATACTTTTTTGCCCATTTTTAAAGCATAGTCTATTGATGTTAGTGTGCCACTTTTTTCATCAGCTTGTGTTACAATTAAAATATCACCTAAACTTACTACTATCTCATTTCTTTGAACAAAAGTATAGTTTCTGGCTCTTTCGCCATTTTCATAACTACTTAATACTAAACCTTCTTCTTCAATTGATTTAATAAGTTTAGAGTTTATAGCAGGATATCTTATATCAAGACCATTTGCAACTACTGCAATAGTATTATTTGGTTTAGCACCTTGATGAGCTATGGCATCAACACCAATTGCAGCACCACTTACTACTATAATATCTCTTTTTGCTAATTCGTGAGCAATCTTAAAGGTAAATTTTTTACAATAATTATTAGGATGTCTGGTTCCAACTATAGATATTTTAGGTTTTTTAAGTAAATTGAGATTTCCTTTATAATAAAGCTTTTTGGGATAGTTTTTCATAGAGTTTAATTCGGGTATAAATAAATCTATTTCTTTTTCCATTTTAATCCTTAAATAATTATAAAGATTATATCTAAATATATATTTGAAAAAGAAATAATAGCTTTTAATAGGAAAGTGATCTATTTTAGAAGATTAGCTTAATACCTAAAAGAATTAAAATCAAACCTATTCCTTTTTCTATGTTGCTTTTATATTTATTATATAAATTCATATTTTTCTTTTTTGATAATATATTTGCAATAAACATATACCAAAAGATATTTATTAAAATACAGTAAATTCCATATAAACTTTGTATATATATTGGTGTATCAATACTTACAATTGCTGTAAAAATTGAAAGAAAAAAAAGTGTTGCTTTTGGATTTAATAAGTTGCAGAAAAAGCCAGTAAAAAATGATTTTTTAGGAGAATGTTTGATTCCTTTTTCATTTAATATTTTTATAGAATTAGAGTTACTTTTTAAACTCCCAATTCCAAGATAAATAAGATATAAAGCACCAAGTATTCTTACAACATCCAATAGATAAGGCATATTTTTAATTAAAAGACCAAACCCTAAAATAGTATAAGTTAAATGTACCAATATTCCAAAGCCAATGCCGATACTAGAATAGTAAGCATATGATTTTCCAAAATTTATAGTTTGTCTTAGTGTTATCATAAAATCAGGTCCTGGAGACATCAAAGCAATTTGAATTGTAGCTGCTAATATTAAAAATTCATTTATATATGTTATATTAAATCCTTTTATTTTGTGGTGCAATTATATGAGATTAATTATTTTTATTCTTTATAATAAATAGTTAAAAAACTATTTATTTTTGTGTAAAAAATATATAAAAATTAGTATAATTAAAAATGAGAAAAAAAGAGACTATAAATAGACATCAGAAACTTGCATTTAAAGTGTTGGAATATATTTATGAATATATAGATGCGGATATAAATATAGATTATCTTGCAAATGAACTTAACGTGGATAGAGTTCATCTTCAAAAGGTATTTAAAGAACAGTTTGATACAAACATATATGAAACAATAAAATCTATAAGATTGCAAAAAGCATCAAATTTACTTCTTACAAATATTCATTCAACTATTTCTCAAATAGCAAATCAATGTGGGTATAGTTCTCAAACATCTTTTTTAACTGCATTTAAAAAAAAGTTTCTGCAAACTCCTAAAGAGTGGAAAAATGGTGGATATAAAAAATATTCAGATGATATTTTAAAAACATCAGCAATAGACTTAAGTCACAAATTTGACTATTCTTCAATAGAACCGAAGATTGTAAAAACTGAAGACCAAATAGCATACTATATTTTGCAAAAAGGATATATCTACGAAGATGGAATAAAAAACTGGAAAAAGATACAAGCATGGATATATACCCATGATATAAAAGAGTGTACACAAATAGGGATATTTCATGATAATCCAATTATAACACCTCCAAAAGATTGTTTTTATACAGCTGCTATAGTTCCTAAAGGTTTAGATAAAGAGATAGAATCAAATCTATTAACTTTAAAAATTGAAAAAGGTTTATATGCTACATTTGAAATAACTGGAAAGTTTGGAGAAGTTTTACCTCTTATTAGATGGGCATATCATGAATGGCTACCAAAAAGTGGATTTGAAACAAACACAAAGCCATCTTTTGCTATATTTCACAAAAATCCAGTGTTTGATGAAAATAAAGAGTTTGAAGCAACTTTTTATTTGCCAATACAATATTCATAAACGTATATGCTAGAATTTAAAATAAAAAAAATAAAACCACATCAGTTAAATAAACTATCAAAAATATTAGTAGAAGTATATTTTAAAACTTTTACAAATAAACAATTAGCTTATCCTTGTACACTTAGAGATAGGTATTTATTAAATTTAAGAGATTTAAAAAAATATATAAAAAAAAATGATTGTGAAATATATATTGCAATTTCAAATAATATTGTTTTAGGAGGTGTTTTTTATTATTCAAGTTTAGATGATTATGGACTTCAATTAAAATTGAAAAGTAATAAAACTTCTGCTATTAGATATTTAGCTGTAAAGAGTAAATATAATGGAAACTCTATAGGGAAAGCTCTTATTGATGAGTGTATAAATCTTACAAAAAAAGACAAAAATAAAAAGCTTGTTTTACATACTTTAGATAGTATGAAAGAGGCTATTCAAATATATAAAGAACATGAATTTAAAAGGTTTAAAAAGATAGATTTTAATGTTGGAAAAATTTGTGCCAAAGGATATTCTAAAAACTTATAAAAAAGGTAATTGATTTAAATGTACTAGCTCTAAACCTTCAAGTAAAGATTTTGATTCTCTTAGTGCTTTTATTGTTGCTGGGTGTGGGTGGCAAATAGCTATTGCAAATCCGTTCTTTTTTGCAATATTTACTGCTTTTTTTAACTGGTTTTGAATATATTCAATATTTTGTTCATTGTCTAAAAATACATTTCTAGCAATATATGGCATCTCATATTTTTCTGCCATTTGTTTGCCTACACTTTTACTTGTTGTTCTGCTATCTACAAAAATAAAGTTATGCTTTTTTAAAGCTTTAAATAGTTTATCCATTGCTTCTTTATTTCCTGTAAACTCACTTCCTGTGTGGTTATTTGTATATTTTGCATCTGGATACCATTTTCTAATTTGTGCAACTCTTCTTTCAATTCTTTCGTAAGAATCACTAATATGTAGAGTATCTTTCTCTTCACTTTTAAAGTATTTTGCTTCAAGTGGAAAATGTATCATATAAAATGGAACATTTTGTGCTATTTTTGCTGAGTTTTCATGTCTTGGTGTTGGTGGCATAAAAGACATAGTTGTTGTATAACCAATAGCTTGAATCTGTTTTACTTGGTATTTAGTTGTAACATCATCAATAATAATTGCAAGTTTTGGTTTATTGTTATCTATAGATTTTTTAGGTTCTTCTTTCTTTTTTTCTTCTTTTTCTTCAATGATTTTTTTAGGTTCTTCTTTATGTGTTTTAACACTTTTCTCTAAATATTCTTCATAAAAATCTTTTGTATACTCTTCAAATTTGTCTTTTTTTATTTCAATATCTTTTATATATTTTTTTGTATTTTGATTGATTTGGCTAATTTTATTTTCTATATTTGTTTTATTCTTTGATTCTTTTAAACTTTTATTATCAAAAATAAATAGTAACAACAGTATTATTGCTAATAACAATAAAATAATTATAAGCATTAGATTTATAAGCTTAAAATTATATGATGATTTACTCTTGGTTGATTTTCTTTTTGTAGGTTTTTTTCTAGGTTTTCTTTTTGTCATATAAAGCTAGGATAAAGTAAGGAAAAATTCCTTACTTTTAAAAAATTAGTTTTTGTCTTGATCTACGATTTTGTTTGAAGCAATCCAAGGCATCATAGCTCTTAGTTTAGCACCAGTTTGCTCAATTCTTGAAGCTCTTGAATTTTTTCTTTCAGCGTTCATTCTTGGGTATCCAGATTGACCTTCTAAGATGAAATCTTTAGCAAATACACCATTTTGAATCTCTTTTAAGATTTGTTTCATAGCTGCTTTTGATTCAGCATTGATAACTCTAGGACCAGATACATAATCTCCATATTCAGCAGTATTTGAAATAGAATATCTCATATCAGCAATACCACCTTCATACATTAAGTCAACGATTAATTTTAATTCGTGTAAACACTCAAAGTATGCCATTTCTGGAGCATATCCAGCATCAACTAATGTTTCGAAACCAGCTTCAACTAAAGCAGTAGCTCCACCACATAATACAGCTTGCTCACCGAAAAGGTCAGTTTCTGTTTCATCTTTGAAAGTAGTTTCAATAATACCAGTTCTACCACCACCGATTGCAGAAGCATATGCTAAAGCAACATCTTTAGTATCTCCTGATGGGTCTTGGTGAATTGCGATTAAGTCAGGAATTCCTCCACCTTTAGTGAATTCATTTCTTACAGTGTGACCTGGAGCCTTTGGAGCAACCATCATTACGTTGATATTTGCTGCTGGTGCAATTCTTCCATAGTGGATGTTAAAACCGTGTCCAAATGATACATAAGCACCATCTTTTAAGTTAGCTTTGATTTCATTTTCATAAATATCAGCTTGGTTTTCATCTGGTAATAAAATTACAACTACATCTGCATCTTTAGTAGCTTCTGCAACAGTTTTTACTACAAAACCTTTAGCTTCAGCTTTTTTCCAAGATGAACCACCTTGTCTTAATCCAACAACTACTTCAACACCAGAATCTCTTAAGTTTTCAGCGTGAGCGTGACCTTGTGATCCAAAACCGATCATAGCAACTTTTTTTGATTTGATTAATTCGATATTACAATCTTTGTCATAGTAAACATTTAATGCCATTCTATTGTTCCTCTAGTAAATTTTGAGCGATTATATCTAAAGTAAACTAATTTTTAGATAAGATATTAATCTTAAAATATGAAGGATTATTAGTGTTAAAAGAGCTTTTTACTAAATTACAACACCATAAAAAACAGTTTAATCAAGAAGAAATAGAGAAATTAGAAGAGTTTATAAAAGATGGATTTGTATTTTTTGATAATGGAAATTATGAGCTAAACTCTAAATATAAAGTTGGAATTATAAGAATTGATAGAAATAGTGCAGTGTTATGTGATTTATTAAATGAACACAAAGATATAAAACTAGACTTTGAACACTTAAATGGAGCATATGATGGGGATTTAATCCTTGCAAAAAGGGTTTTTAATCCTAGAAGTAAAATCAAAGCAAAAGTAGTATTTGTATTTAATTCTAATATAAAAAATATTTTGGTTTATGTTAAAGATAAACAATATTTTACAGTTAAGGAATCAATCCTTCTTCATAATAAAACAAAAGTTGAAGCCAATGAAGGGGATATTTTATTAATAGATAATAAAACCTTTAATGTAATAGATAATTTGGGGAATATTCAAGAGGCAAAAATTGATGAAAAAATTTCATTGATACTTTATGATGAGGATTATAGATTAGATAAAAAAATAGAAGTAGATGCCCAAATGGATGATCCTAAACAAAGAGTTGATTTAACACATCTTCCATTTTGTACAATTGATCCTAATAGTGCAAAAGATCATGATGATGCTATCTATTTTGATTGGCAAGAAGCTGTGTTGTATGTAGCAATTGCTGATGTATCATATTTTGTAAAAGAGGGAACCATTTTAGATGAACAAGCTTATTTGAAATCTACTTCTATATATCTACCTGGAAAAGTTTTACCGATGCTTCCAAATGAACTTAGTGAAGAGATGTGTTCTTTGAAAGAAGGCGTTGATAGATACTCTTATGTATTTAAAATCTATTTGGATGTTGAAAAAATGAGTGTTAAAAAGAGTGAACTTTTTGAAGCAATTATAAATTCTCATAAAAAGTTTTCTTATGGAAGAATAGATAGAGTTTTAGATGGAAAACTTGATACTTATACCCAAATAGAAAAAGAGATTTTTGACTATATTTTACCACTATATGAAGTGACAAAATCTTTTAGAAAAAAAAGATTAGAAAAAGGTTATGACTTTAGAAGTAGTGAATATAGTATAAAACTTGATAAAAATGCAAAAATCCAAAATATTGAGATTGAAACCTCTACATCTTCTCATCAACTAATAGAAGAGTGTATGCTTTTAGCAAATATTGAAGCTAGTAAAAAAGTTAATCAGGTTGGAATTTTTAGAATTCATGAGGAGCCACCTTTTAAAGCTATTTCAAAATTGGTTGATGATGTAAATGCGTTGGGTATTCAAGCAAAACTTCAAAGTGATGTTCATAGTACAATATCACATATCCAACAAAAAGCAAAACATAGTACGATTAGTGAAGAGGTAGATGAGCTCATAATACATGCTCAAACACAAGCAAAATACTCTTCAAAAAACTTAGGTCACTTTGGTTTGGGGTTTAGTTCATATTCACATTTTACAAGTCCAATTAGAAGGTATTCAGATTTAGTTCTACATAGAATGTTAAAAACAAAACAAACACCAAAAAATATTGATGAAATTTGTGAACATATCTCAAATCAAGAAAGAAAAGTAGACCAACTTGTATGGGATTATGAAGATAGAAAATATGCAAGATGGGCAAATGATAATATAGGATTAGAGGTAAAAGCAAAAATTATTGATAGTGAAAAAGGTATTGCTTTGACTTACGGACAAATTGCAGGAGCTAAAATAAGACTTGAAAATTACAAAGGGCAGATTTTATATTCTAAAGTAAGAGTGATTATAAAATCTAGTGATGTAATCTCTAAACTGATTTCTGGAAATATTAAATATTAGTGTCTATTTAGACACTAATAATAGTTTCACCTGATTTAATCCACTCACTTAAAAATTCACCAGTGTAAAATACATCAATATTACAAGCTGTTAAACCATCTTTTATCTGCATATTATCTGCGCATTTTAGGCAGGCTACAACTTTAACACCATCTTTTACCATAGTTTTTACTTTTTCTTGGATATCTTTATCTTCATTTATCAGTCTTTGGCTAGCACCCCAAACTAAAACTGTAACTTCTTCCATCCAACCTTTTAGTTTTGCATTATGTGCATACAAAAGTACCATATGTTCTGCTGTTTCTTTATTGTCTGTAGTCCATAAAATTTTTGCCTCTTTTTGCATATAGTAAATCCTTTTTTGAGTTTAAAAAATTATAACATCGATAACTTTGGGATTAATAAATTTTTTTAATTACACTTTTCCATCAAATCTTTTAATTCTAGATTTAAGGCATTTGATGAGATATAAACTTCCCAAATGGAAATAGCCAAAGAGATACACATAGCAATTAAACTTATTCCAAATATCTGTTTACCAAAAATATAAAAACCTAAAAATAAACAAAACATAGAAATAGTACACATAAGAAGGGATAAAACTCCAAAAAATTGCATCCATTTGGTTAGTTCTAGTCTTTTTTTCAAGTTTGCTATTTGACCTTTGTATTCTCCTATTTCACCTTTTCTTGCTTGTGAACTTAAAGCACGAATAAGTTGACCAGTTGTTAAAAATCTATTTGTATATGCTAAAAGTAGTAGTGAGACAGCTGGAAATAGTAGTGCTGGGGTTGAAATTTCAATCTCCATTTAAAACCTTTTTTAATTTTTAATATTGTAACAAAAACAGTTAGATAAGAAAAGCATTAGTTAGCTAACATATCAAACAAAGTCACACATCATAAGGTTTGAAATGAGAATTTTACACGCATTAGCTCAACGACCTGGTCGTACAGGAAGTGGAGTTTTTTTACAACAATTGTTTAAAACAGGATTTGAAAAAGGGTGCGAACAAGCAGTAATCGCAGGTGTTCCAAAAGATGAACAAGACCCAGGAATAGATAATCTTGAATTACAAAACTTTTATCCAGTTTTATTTGAGACAGAACAGTTAGATTTTCCAGTTGTTGGTATGAGTGATGTGATGCCTTATGATAGTACTAAATATAGTGATTTAGATGAAAAAATGTATAAAGTCTATGAGAGTGAATTTAAAAAAGTTATTACTAAAGCAGTAGAAGAGTTTAAACCCAATGTAGTTATATGTAATCATATTTGGCTTTTATGCACCTTTATAAAAGATTTATATCCAAATCTAAAGGTTTTAGTTCTTTGTCATGGAACAGATTTAAGACAACTTGAAAGAGCTCGGATGTTAGTTCCTATTGTAAAAGAAAAGGTGCCTAGATGTGAGTATCTATTTGCTCTAAATTCTGCTCAAAATGATGAGATATGCGAACTTTATAATATAGCTAAAAGTAGAGTTATCACAAGTGGAAGTGGATATAACCCAGATATGTTTTTCCCAATAAAAAAAGAAAAAAACAAAAAAGTAAAAATAGCCTATGTGGGTAAAATCTGTAACTACAAAGGGGTGCCAAATCTTCTAAATGCCATCGATAATACACAAAACTATGAAAATCTAGAATTAAATTTAATAGGTCATGGAAATGTTGAAGAGAGTCAAGATATTATACAAAGTTGTAAAAATAGAAAAACACAAATAAACTACCTAGGGGCAATACCTCAAAATGAATTGGCAAAATTTTTAAGAACTTGTGATATTTTTATCTTACCTTCATTTTTTGAAGGTTTACCTTTGGTTGTAATAGAAGCCTTAGCTTCAGGTACAAAAGTGATTTGCACAGATTTACCAGGACTTGATGATTTCTTAGGTGATGAGTTAAAACAACTAGATGCAATAAGATATATAAAAATGCCAAGACTAAAAAATGTTGATACTCCATTTGAAGAGGATATACCAGAGTTTGAAAAACAACTTAGCCAAAAAATAGATGAGGTAAGTGGTGAGATTATAAATGACAAAGTTTACAATATAGATGAGGTATTGAAAAATTTAGAAGATAAAACTTGGAATGGTTTATTTAATCGTTTGGAAAAATATTTTTAAATCAAATAAAGAAAGTACAAAAAAAGTAAATTTAGGTTAATATTTCATTTATGTATAAAAATGAATTCGATAACGCAATAGCTTCCAATAAAATCTTTAATGCCTATATGTTTTATGGGCAATCAAATTTCTTAATAGAGTTTTATGCTAATAAAGTAGCAAATATGTTAGGCTCTCCTGATGAGATAGAAAAACTTTATTTTGATGATTATGATTTTAAATATGCAAAAGATAAACTATTGCAATCTTCACTTTTTGCTTCAAACAATATACTTTTAATAAAATTAGATAAAAAATTAAATAAAGATGAAACTACAGCTTTAATACAAGCTTGTAATACAAACCCTGATTCTAAAGTGATATTTGCTTGTATGGGGGATGTTGATTTTAAAACTATGGGTGGATATTTTACTCAAAAATTAGATGCTGTTAGTGTACGTATGTTTCCTCCCTATCCAAATGAAGCAGTAAAACTTATAGAAACAGAAGCTAAAAGATTAGGGATTATTTTTGATATATCTGCACTAAATCATTTATATTTTATGCATAGACAAGATTTATCTCTTTGTATGAATGATTTAAAAAAACTTTCAATCTTAGATGAAAAAATTGGTGTAGATGCAGTTGATAAACACTGTTTTGGTATTGGTGCTGTGAATTTTGAGGATTTTTTACATAATCTAATGAGTGCTCAAGATATTAGTGCTGATTTGGAACTTCTTTTAGAAGAGGGGATGAATGAAGTTTATCTTCTAAATCAAGTTACCTCTTTTGTGCAACAACTTTTTATGATAAGCTCATATATAAGAGTTTATGGTAATGCAAATGCTAAAGAGATATTGGGTTTTATACCTCCAAAACCTGTATGGGAAAAGAAAAGCAGACTTGCTATAAATATCAAACCAGAACTATTTTTACAAATTCTAGATTATCTTTTAGATGTTGAACTTGATTTAAAATCTTCGAAAATTGATGACTCAAATTTATATTTACAAGCTTGTCTCAGAAAAATATCAGTTTTAATTAGATAAAATCACAAACTTTACAAAATCCTTGCTGATATATTATTGTAAAGATACCGGCACAAACTATAAGGAGAATTTAGATGTCAAAATTAAAACATTACGAAACAATGTTTATTTTAAAGCCTACTCTAACTGAAGAGGAGACTAAAGCTCAAATTGATTTAGTAAAATCAAACATTGAGAAAAATGGTGGAGAAATCGTATCTTTTGAAGATATGGGTTCAAGACAACTTGCTTACGAAATCCAAAAAAACAAAAGAGGTTACTATTTTGTAATTTATTTCAAAGGTGAACCAAATGGTATCTTAGAAATTGAAAGACAATATAGAATTAACGAAAATATCATGAGATTTATTTTCATTAAATACGAGAGCAAAAAAGAAGTTGCTGCTTGGACAAAAATGAGTGATGAGGCTGCTAAAAAAGCAAACTAATAAAAACAAATAGGAACATCTTATGTATAACAAAGTAGTAATGGTAGGGAACTTAACAAGAGATATTGAACTTAGATATATGCCAAATGGTGCAGCACTTGCAAAAAGTGCAATTGCTACAAGTCATAGATATAAATCTCAGACTGGAGAACAAAAAGAAGAAGTTTGTTTTTTAGATTTTAATATTTTTGGAAGAAGTGCTGAAGTTGCTAATCAATACTTAAGAAAAGGTTCAAAAGTTTTATTAGAAGGAAGATTGGTTTTTGAACAGTGGACTGCTCAAGATGGATCAAGTAGAAGTAAACATGCTTTAAGAGTTGATACTATGAAGATGCTTGATACAAAAGGTGAAGCACAAAATATTCCAATGGAAAATAACAACCAAATGGGATATAGCCAACCACAACAAAACAATCAATATGCTCCTCAACAAAGTCAACCAAATAATTATGGTGGTATGAACTCTGCACCAGCAGAACAAAGAATACCTGAAATCGATATTGATGATGAAATACCTTTTTAGAATATAAGGATAAAAAATGGCAGAAAAAAGAAAATACGGAAAAAAATTTTGTAAATATACAGAAATGAAAGTTGATTATATAGATTATAAAAATACTGATCTATTAAAAATCTCTATGAGTGAAAGAGGTAAGATTATGCCTAGAAGACTTACTGGTAACTCTAAAAATGCTCAAGAAATGGTTGAAAAAGCAATTAAAAGAGCAAGACATATGGCATTAGTTCCATATATTGTAAATACACAAGATGTAACTGACGCAGCTTACGCAAAATAATTTTATTAGATTATAATTGCTACTTAAAAAAGGGAATGTTTATGACATTCCCTTTTTTTATTCCTTAAAATAATTATGATAATGGTTCTTAATATAAGCTTTGCTTAAGAATATTATAATTATAATTTCAATAACTATTATCATAAAAGGACAGATATGCTAAAAAGATTAATTTTGGGTACATTGGCACTTGCATGTGCAATGTATGCAACAAGTGAGGTTAATGTTTATTCTACTAGACATTATGATACAGACAAGAAATTGTTTAAAATGTTTGAAGAAAAAACTGGTATAAAAGTAAATGTTGTTAAGGCAAAAGCTTCTGCTTTGATTAACAGAATAGAAAATGAGGGTAAAAAATCACCTGCTGATATTTTAATCACAGCTGATGCTGCAAGATTATATAAAGCAAAAAGTGAAGGTCTTTTTCAGTCAATAAAATCAGATATTTTAATTAAAAATATCCCTGCTGAATTAAGAGATGAGGATAATCAATGGTTTGGATTAACAAAAAGATCAAGAGTTGCAGTATATAAAATTGGCTCAGGTATGGAAAAAGAGTTATCTACATATGAAGATTTAGCTAATCCTAAATTTAAAGGAACTATTATGGTTAGGTCATCAAATAATGAATATAACCAATCATTATTAGCTGCAATCATTGCTCATCATGGAGAAGAGTATGCTTTAAAATGGGCTAAAGGTATTGTTGCAAATATGGCTATGGAACCAAAAGGAAATGATAGATATCAGGTTAAATCAGTAGCTAATGGAATAGGAAAAATTGCTATTGCAAATACTTATTATGTTGGTAAAATGGTAGATAACAAAGATAAATCACAAGCTGAAGCTGTAAAAAAAGTGAAAATTTTCTTCCCTAAATTTGAAAATGGAGGAACACATATAAATATCTCTGGTGGAGGAGTTGTTAAAACTGCACCAAATAAGGAAAATGCTATTAAGTTTTTAGAATATATGGCATCAGCTGAAGCTCAAGAGCTATTTGCACAAGGAAATTTTGAATATCCTGTGTTAAAAGGTGTTAAAACTTCTGATTTAGTATCTTCTTGGGGAAGTTTTGAAGAGGATAAAATCTCTATTAATACTTTAGGTAAAAATAATGCACAAGCAGTAAAAATCTTTGATTTGGCTGGCTGGAAATAGAAGTTTTTATTTATAATATATTTAAATATGAGGTTTGAAGGGAATAGTTTTTGCTATTCCCTTTTTTTATATTTATTAATTATTATGATAATCGTTCTTAATATAAGAGCTAATTAAGCAAGATTTAATTACAATTTCAATAATTATTATTAAAAAGGATATAGATGCTAAAGAGAATTTTATTAGGTGTTGTATTATTAACAACTTCAATATTTGCAGCAAGTGAAATAAATGTATATTCTCATAGACATTATGATACAGATAAAAAACTATTTAAAATGTTTGAAGAGAAAACAGGTATAAAAGTAAATGTTGTAAAAGCAGATGCAAATGCTTTAATTAAAAGATTGTCAAGTGAAGGTGAAAATTCACCTGCTGATGTATTAATCACAGTAGATGCAGGAAGACTTTATCAGGCTAAAGAAAAGGGCTTATTACAAGCAATTGACTCAAAATATTTAACAGAAAATATCCCACCCTTGTTAAGAGATAAAGATAATGAGTGGTTTGCACTTACAAAAAGGGTTAGAGCTTTTATGGTTCCAAAAGGTAGTGGATTGGAAGATAAAATTAAAACTTATGAAGATTTAATCAAACCAGAGTATAAAGATATGATTATGATTAGATCTTCAAATCATATCTACAACCAATCTATGCTTGCAGCAGTTATATCTCATCATGGGGAAGAGTATGCTTTAAAATGGGCAAAGGGTGTTGTAGAAAATATGGCTAGAAGACCAAAAGGAAATGATAGATATCAAGTAAAAGCAGTAGCAAATGGTATTGGAAAAATTGCAATTGCAAATACTTATTATGTTGGTAAAATGATAGGAAATAAAGACTTTTCAGAAGCAGAAGCTGTTAAAAAAGTTAAGATTATCTTTCCTGTATTTGAAAATGGAGGAACTCATATAAACGTTAGTGGAGCAGGTGTTGCTAAATATGCACCCCATAAACAAAATGCAATTAAGTTTATAGAGTTTTTAGCAAGTCCCGAAGCACAAGAGTTGTTTGCCAATGAAAATTTTGAGTATCCAGTTACAAAAGGTGTAAAAAGTAATAGTGTAGTTTCAGCTTGGGGTACATTTAAAGATGATACAATCTCTATAAATACCCTAGGTGAATATAACGCAAAAGCAGTTAAAATTTTTGATTTAGCTGGTTGGAAGTAAGATATAAGTTGAAGATATTTAATAAGTTAACTATAAGTAGTGTTTTAATAACACTACTTATCTCAATCCCCGCCTTAATCCTAATTTCTAATATATTTAGTCCAAGTAAAAACTGGACTCATCTTGTAGATACTGTTTTATTTGATTATATTTATAACTCTTTATATATTATGTTTGGGGTTGCTTTATTAACTTCACTTTTAGGTTTTTCAACTGCTTATATAACCACTTTTTTTAAATTTTCTGGTTCTAGATTTTTCCATTATGGTTTGATTTTACCTTTTGCAATTCCAACATATATTATGTCTTATATTTATGGTGGGATGTTTGATATTACAGGAAGTGTAACTACTTTTATTTTAGATTTGATGGGAAAAACACTAAACGAGGTATATTTCTTTGATATTATGTCAATAGATGGTGCAATTATTGTTATGTCTTTGGTATTGTATCCATATGTTTATCTAATCTCAAAAACTTATTTAAAAGCTGAATCATCTTCTGTCATAGATGCAGCTAAAACTATGGGATTTTCAAATTTTCAGATTTTTTATAAAGTAATTATTCCAATATCAAGACCAGCTATTGTTGCAGGTGTGATTTTAGCTGTGATGGAAGCAGTTGCAGATTTTGGTGTGATGGATTATTATGGAGTTTCAACTTTTGTAACAGGTATTTTTAGAACTTGGCTTGGTATGGGAAGTGTTGAGGATGCTTCAAAATTAGCTTCAATGTTGATGTTATTTATTTTTTTATTGATTTTTCTTGAAAGATATCAAAGAAGAAATAAAAGATATAAAAGTAGTGGAAAAGATTTTAAGCCAATTACAAAAGAAAAACTTAGTGGTATAAAAAATATTTTGGCTTTTTTTGCCTGTTTTATACCTTTTTTCTTTGGATTTTTATTGCCTTTTTCTCAAATGTCATATTGGTTTTATCTTTCATATGAAGAGATTATAGATGAAGATTTTTTAACTATTCTTTATCAAACAGTAGGTTTAGGTGTATTTAGTTCAATATTGATAACTATTTTAGCTTTTGTGATAGTTTATAATGTAAGAATACACAAAAGTAAAATAGCTGATAATCTTGTACAAATCTCGAAATTAGGTTATTCGATTCCTGGTGCTGTTGTTGCAGTTGGGATATTAAGTTTCTTTTCTATAATAGATAAAAGTTTGGATATTTTAATTAGTGGTACAATTATTGGTATTATTTTTGGTTATGTTGTTAGGTTTATAGCAATATCTATAAACAATTATGAATCGGGATTTAGTAAAATCCCCTCTTCTTATGATGATGCTTGTAAAACTATGCAAATAGATTCTTTTTATACATTTTATAAAGTGATATTTCCTTTGATAAAAGGTTCTATGATGGTAAGTTTTATTGTAGTTTTTATAGAAACAATGAAAGAATTACCTCTAACAATGATTTTAAGACCATTTAATTTTGATACTTTACCTGTATTATCACATGAGTTAGTGGGACAAGCACAAGTTATAGAATCAGCAGTTCCTGCTATGTTTATAGTGTTGTTTGGTATTGTGTCTGTATTAATTTTGGCAAGAAAGATGGTGAAGGATTAAGATGGTTGGAATTAATGTAAAGAATTTTTCTATAGCTTTTGGAGATACTCAAATTTTAGAAGATATTTCATTTGAGGTAGAAGCAGGGGAGATTGTAACAATTCTAGGTCCAAGTGGATGTGGTAAAAGTACGATTTTAAGAAGTATTGCTTCTTTGCAAGAGCATTATGAAGGTGAGATTTTTCTAAATGAACAGTGTTTGGTAAACAGTGCAGGAGAGTGTAATAAAGATATTGGATATATTTTCCAAGATTATGCACTTTTCCCCCATCTAAATGTAAAAGAAAATATTGAATTTGCCTTATATAAACTAAACAAACTAGAAAGACAAAAAAGAGTTGATAAGTTATTAAAGCAGTTTGATTTAACTGAGCATAGACATAAACAAATACATGAGTTAAGTGGTGGACAACAACAAAGGGTTTCTATAGCTAGAGTTTTAGCTTATGAACCAAAGGTTTTATTACTTGATGAGCCTTTTGCAAACTTGGATACGCTACTTAGAAATAAAACAAAAGTTTGGTTAAAAAAGATTATAAAAGATTTAGGACTAAGCGCCATACTTGTAACTCATGACCAAAAAGAAGCTTTAAGTATGTCTGATAAGATTGCTATTATAAACAATAAAAAAATAGAACAATTTGGAACAGCAAAGGAGTTATTTGATACTCCAAAATCACTTTATGTAGCAAATTTTTTAAATAGGATAAACCATCTACCCAAAAAACTTTTAGAAGATTTAGATATAAAAGTAGAAGAGAAATATGTGGGTATTATCTCTATTGATAAAATAAAAGTTTGCGATGATAAAGAAAAAATAAAAGCAACTATTTTAGATATCTCTTTTTGTGGAGATTATTATGAATTACAAGTTAGTTTAGATGATTATGAGAACAAAGAGTTATTAGTAAAAACATCTTGTTTGGATTGTTTAGAAGATGAAACAAGTTGTTATTTAGATATGGATAAAAACAATATAAAAATAGTAAAAGAGTTTATCTAAGTGGAAACTATAACTTTAGAGTATGTTGATGTTTTTGATGAAAATAAAACAAAAACACTAACTTTTTCTAAACATCTTATAAAAGAACCTTTCAATGAAAAGTCACTTTTTGCAAATCAAGTAGATGGAAAATCTATGCAACCAGTTATAAATCACAAAGCTGTGGTTATAACTGATATCTCAAATAAAATTTTAGTAGATGAAGCTATTTATTTACTGTATTATGAAAATAAGATGTGGATAAAAAAATATGATGGGAAAAAAGAGGTTTTTATCTCAATAAATAAAGAGTTTTCCCATCTAGTTTATGCAAAAGAAAAAGTTCATATAGTAGGAAGAGTTTTACTCACCTTTACTACTTTTTAATACTATCTCTTTTAATTCTCGTATCTCATTTTGTAAAGATTTTATCTCAACTTTTAAATCATCTTCACTATTTTGTACCTCTTGAATCATAGTTTTCTCTTCCTCTTTTAAAATAGCCATAGCATCAACAATGATAGCAACTACAAGGTTTATCATAACAAAGGTAGCAATAAATATAAAAGGGACAAAAAATACCCAAGCAAAAGGATGAACCTCCATAATAGGTCTTACAATCCCCATAGACCATGATTCTAAAGTCATAACTTGAAATAGAGTATAAAATGATTCACCAAGGCTTCCAAACCATTGAGGAAAACTATCTGAATAAAGATTTGTAGCCATAATAGCAAAGATATAAAAAATAAGTGTCATAAGACCAACTATTGATAACATACCAGGTATTACACTTATTAGTGCTGCCACTATCTTTCTCATTTGAGGAACAACTGTGATAAGTCTAAAAAGTCTTAAAACTCTAAGTATTCTTAAAATTGAGAATCCAGTACTTGCAGGCACTAAAGAGATAGCAACTATAAAGAAATCAAATAAAGACCAAGGGTCTTTAAAAAAAGAGAGTCTATATGTATATATTCTAAGAACTATCTCAATTGTAAAAATAGTGATAACAAATTTATCAAAAACGTTTAAAAAACCAGAATATGAATCAGCTATTGTTTTTGAGGTTTCTAAACCCATAGTTATACCGTTTAGTATAATTAGTGAGATGATAAAGTTTTGGAAGTTTTTTGATTCTACTAGGGATTTTATATTTAGCATTTTTGTTTCCTAAAAATTTTTTTGGGATTATACAAAAAAATTGGGATTTTTTTATTTAAAAATGGGTTATTTTTTGTGAAAAATATATTTAAAAGTTTTTTGAATTAAATTAGATTTATGGATAGTTTTGACTGTATGCATCTGTCTTGTAGAGCAAAGCTCTCCGCTTTCTTACTTTTTAGTTGTAAAAAGTAAGACAAAAAGCAACCAGACGGTTGTCGAAGCTAAAGTTCCCTCCAGTTGTCTAATTACTTTCTGACCTGCGGGACTTGATATAAAACGTGAC
>QKDL01000053.1 GCA_003252105.1 Arcobacter sp. | reverse complement strand
ATCAAGTGTATTGATAATGTTTTTTATGATGGACTTTGTATATTCAACAGTGGTTTCAATAAAAGGGAACTTAAAAGGGATAATAACAGGGAAATATCCAAGAGAACATTTAGAACAATTAGCACCTGATATTTTAGAAGATATAAAAAAAAGAGAAAATAAATAACTGTTAAATGATGGGATTTAGTAAGTTTTACTAAATCTCATCATAACTTAAAGGTGCATCAAAGTAGTAACCTTGTGAGTAATCTACCCCAATCTCTTTTATAATATCGTATATTTCTTTACTAGATACAAACTCTGCAACTGTTTTAAAGTTGAATTTTTTAGCAAACTCTGTAATTGTTTCTACTATAATTTTTTGATTTTCAGAGGTATCAATATTTCTAATTAATGAACCATCAATTTTTACAAATGAAACATTTAAATTAATAAGCATATTAAAGTTTGAGTATCCAGCACCAAAGTCATCAACTCCAACATTTATATTGTAGTCTTTAACTTTTTGTATAAATTTAAATACCTCTTTAAAATCAGAAATCTCTTCAGATTCTAAAATTTCAAACTCTAAAAGACTTGCGTAATCTTTATTTGATTCAATCACTTCATAAACATATTCCATAGTATGTGCACTTGCAATATCTTCAAAAGAGATATTTACAGCAACTCTTTTGTTTTTAGTTTTGATTAAATTAAATGCCTCTTTTATCATGATTTTGATGATATTTGGATATAACTTAGCTTTTTTTGCAATATCTAAAAAGGCAAATGGACTAATAACTGTTCCATCATCTTCAATATATCTAATAAGAGCTTCGTATTTATAAACCTCTTTTGTTTGAGTATTTACAATAGGTTGGAAAAAGGCTTTAAAATTGTCGTTTTTTACACCATTTTTAATTTTTTTAATCCATTTAATATTTTCTTCAAAAGATTCTTGAATATTAAATGAATCGTTATAGATTAGGATTGGTTCAAATTTTCTTCTTGCATATGAAAGTACTCTTTGAACATGTTTATATGCGTTACTATCAGAGTTTTTAGCAATACCAATTGTGATATTCAAGTCAATCTCATGTTCATCTATATAAACTGGATCCTCTTCAATAAACTCTTCAAATTTTTTACATAAATCGTAAAGCTCTTGAACATCTTTTTTAAAATCTTTTGCAACAACAAGAAATTTGTCAGCTTCTATTCTATATACATTGTATTCATCTTTAGCAAAAAACTCTTTGATATTTTCTGAAAATTCAACTAATACTTTATCTCCATTTGATTCCCCAAAAAGGTCATTGATAGTTGAAAACTTATCGATATTTATAAGTGCCATTAAATCCTCAGAAGAGTTTTCTAAGTCTTTTTTTAATTTATTTCTATTTGGTAGATGAGTTAAATTATCAATATATAAATCTTTTAATTCATGGTAAAGTAAAGATTGACTCATAAGTTGTAGTAGTTTTTTCATATCTATTGGTTTTAATACATACTTATCAACACCAATATCAATAGCTTCAAGCAAATATTCTGTATTTGAAAAAGCCGTTGCTACAATGATTGGAATATTTGGATTGATTTTTTTAATCTCTCTAATCATCTCCAAACCATTCATTATAGGCATATTTACATCTGTAATAATAAGGTCTATTTCTGATTCATTCTCTTTGAATAGTTCTAAGCCTTGGGCACCATTTTCAGCCACAAATTGTTTTTTAGTAAAGCCTTTTAGAATATTTAAGGTGATTTCTCTTAGTGCTGCTTCATCTTCAGCGTATAAAATTGTAATATTTTTTAGGATTGAAACATTAGATATCATTAAGACTTACTCCATAATTATTACGATATAATAATATACTCTTTATTAAATACAGATTTGAAACAATCATAATAAAAGATAATAATAAAAATTTTAGGAAAATAATGTCCGATGTTAGATGTGATCACTGCCATTTAGTTTATGATGAAAGTGTAATGATAAAAGAAAATAATTTAAACTTTTGTTGCAAAGGTTGTCAGGGTGTTTATCACCTTTTAAAGAGTGATGGACTTGATTCTTTTTATGAAAAACTTGGAAATAAAACGATTGCACCTCCCATTGAAGTTGATGATGATATACAAAGATTTGATTCAGAGAGTTTTGAACAAAACTTTATTTCCCTAACTGATGGTGGATTTAAAAGTGTTGATTTGATAATTGAGGGTATCCACTGTGCTGCTTGTATTTGGTTAAATGAAAAAGTTTTATATGAAACTGACGGAATAATCACTGCAGATATTAATTTTACAAACAATAAAGCAAAAATAGTATGGGATGATGACAAAATAAAACTATCAGAGATTATATTAAAAATCAGAAGTATTGGGTATAACGCTTATGCTTATGATGCAAAAGTGGCTGATGAAAAAGCAGTAAAATATAAAAGAGACTATTTTATTAGAATGATGGTTGCAGTTTTTGCAAGCGTTAATATCATGATGCTTTCAGTCGCAAAATATACAGGATTTTTCACAGGAATTGACCAAGAGATTAGAAACTATATCCATCTTGGAGAGTTTATTCTTACAACACCTGTATTATTTTATTCTGGTTGGATATTTTTCAGAGGTGCTTATTATGGTTTAAGAAACCGTATTTTAAATATGGATTTTTTAGTAAGTGCAGGAGCTAGTTTAAGTTATATATACTCCTTATATGTTCTTTTTGGTGGGAAAGGGGAGAGTTATTTTGATTCGGTTACGATGATTATAACCTTTGTTTTAGTTGGTAAATATTTAGAAGTTTTAGGTAAAAAAAGTGCTGTTGATACCTTAGATAAAATAAAAAGTACAATCCCCCTTGAAGCTACAATTGTAGAAAATGGAATAAAAAAAAGTATCTCTTTAAATAGTATAAAAGTGGGAGATATAGTTGAGATTAGAAGTGGTCAAAAAGTTTGTGTTGATGGGGATATTATAAGTGGAGAGGGAACTTTTGATGAATCAAGTTTAACAGGAGAATCTCTTCCTATATTTAAAAAAATTGGAGATACTGTATTTAGTGGGACGATAAATAATGATTCTTTGATACGATATAAAGTTACAAAAAGCTATAAAGATTCAACACTAAATTCAATAGTGACACTATTAGAGGATTCATTAAGTTCAAAACCACAAATAGAGTATAAAGCAAATGAGATATCAAAAGGTTTTACTATCTCAATTTTAAGTTTATCTATTCTTACATTTATAGTTTGGTATTTTTTTGGATTAGATTTAGGTTTTGATTATGAAGGGGCAGACCATTTTGAAAAATCATTTATTGTGGCTATCTCTGTTATAGTTATTGCTTGTCCTTGTGCTTTGGCTCTTGCAACTCCAATTGCAAGTTTGATTGGTATTTCTGAACTTGCTAAGAACAAAGTATTATTTAAAGAAGCAAAATTTGTAGAAACTATGGCAAAAGCTGATACTTTGGTTTTAGATAAAACAGGAACTTTAACTAAAGGTGAATTAAAAGTAAAAAAAATGAGAATATTGGATAAAAATATTCATAAATTAAATCTTTTATACTCTTTAATTGATAGTTCTACTCATCCAATCTCAAAATCAATCAAAAAACATTTAGAGAAAAAATTTGATAATTTAACTTTAAAACAATTAAAAGATGTAAAAACTGTTCAAGCAAAAGGTGTTGTTGCAAAATATGAAAATATTGAAGGCAAAATTTTTCATTTGTTAGGTGGAAGTTTAGAACTTTTGAAAGAGAATGGAATAAATTATAATTTTGACAGTCAAAGTTCTGTATATCTATTTGCAATAAATAGAAGAGTAGTAGCTACTTTTGAACTTGAAGATGAGTTAAAAGAGGATGCAAAAGATTTAGTAAAAGAGGCTTTAAAAGATGGTTTAGAGGTTGTGATGCTAACAGGAGACAATAATGAAGTAGCTTCAAGAATTGCTTCAAAAGTTGGTATTAAAAAATATGTATCAAATATAGACCCAATTGGAAAAGCAAATTATATAAAAGAGTTAAAAGCAAAAGGGAAAACTGTAGTTATGGCAGGGGATGGTATAAATGATTCTGTTGCACTAGCAAGTAGTGATGTTTCAGTTGCTATGGGTAATGCTGCTGATGTAACTATTGGTATTTCTGATATTGTGTTATTAAATAACTCTTTAGATAGTTTAAAACAAGCTTTTATAATATCAAGAAGAACATATAAATTTATAAAACAAAATCTGCTATTATCTTTGGTTTATAATATGGTAACAATACCTTTAGCTATGGCAGGTTTTGTAATACCTCTTGTTGCAGCACTTTCTATGAGTTTAAGTTCTTTATTAGTGGTTGCAAACTCTATGAGAATTAAAAGATAAAAATTAAGAATGGACGTAAAATAATGAATGATATACTTTTGATGATGTTAGTAGTAGGTTTAGTTATCTCTTTTGCTATATTAGGCGTGTTTATTTGGGGTGCTAAAAATGGACAATTTGATGATAGTAGAAAGATGATGGATGGTTTACTTTTTGATAGTACAGAAGATTTAAATGATGCAATTAAAAAAGAAAATAAAATAAAAGAGGCAAAAAAAGAGCATAAAAAAAGTGAACCACCCAAAGAGTGATTCACTTTAGAATAAACAAATAACTAATTAGAATTTAGAAATTTGAGCAGCTAAATCTTTAATGTCAGCATCTGAAAGTCTTGCAACTTGACCTTTCATAACACCTTTCATCGCACCACCATAAGTTCCATCTTTGTAACCATGTAATGCAGCTTCAGTTTTTTCAGCAGGCCATCCAGCGATAACTTGAGATTTTCCTAAAGCAGGTTTTTCAGCTTTTGCTCCATGACATCCAGCACATGGTGCGAAACTTGCAGCCATTAAAGATGCAGCAGCAATCATTGTTCCTAAAACAATCTTTTTCATTTACACTCTCCTTGATTTTGAAAGTTAAATTTTAGCAATATTTTCTTTCATTTAACTTATGAAATAACATTGCATTTGTACGAAAATTATAAATTTGAGTTATAATGCTACATTTTTATAAAATAAAAAGAAAAACTAATACTTAAATAGTATAATTTCATAATAGAAAGTATAAAAATGCAAATTAGTGTGAGGAATGTTTATGAGTTTAAATGAGACTATTTTAAAAATAGATAATCTCAATTTTGGGTATGAAAAAAATAAACTTATTTATAAAGATTTCAACTTAGAGTTAAACAAAGGGGAACTTATCTCAATTGTGGGTAAAAGTGGAAGTGGAAAGAGTACACTTTTTGAACTAATATGTGGAAATTTAAAACCTTTAAAAGGTTCAATTAAAGCTAAAAAAATTAGTTCAATATATCAAGATCCATATAGTTCTTTTCATCCCTCTTTTTCTATAATTAATCAGATAAAGGATATTGTAAAAATTCAAAAAGATTTTAATGAAGAGATAAAGCATTTTTGTAGTGAGATTAGTTTGGATTATAATTTGTTAGAGAAAAAACCTCATGAATTAAGTGGAGGTCAACTTCAAAGATGCTCTATTTTAAGAGCTTTGTTGATGAAACCAGATTTACTTTTAGTTGATGAACCAACTTCAGCTTTGGATAATATAATTGCTGTAGATGTTATGAAATTGTTAATTAAATATCTAAGTAACTGTGGTATCGTTTTGATTACACATGATATGACACTTGCACGTTGGTGTAGTGATAAAATTATAAGATTAGGTTAATTTATGGATAAAGATTGTAATAAAGCGCTGATACTTCTAAATATGGGTGGTGCAAGAAATAAAGATGAGTTAAAAATGTTTTTAACAAATATGTTTAATGACAAAAATATTCTAACAATAAAAAGTGATTTTTTTAGATCTTTATTGGCTTCCTTTATTGTAAAAATGAGAGTAGATAAAGCTTGGGAAAATTATAAACTTATAGGAAATAGATCTCCTATCAATCCTCTAACTGAAAAGTTAGTTTCAAAATTAAATGATGAGTTACAAGATAGTTGTGTTATGCAAGTTATGAGATATACTCCTCCATTTGCAAATACTGCAATAAAAGAGCTTAAAAGAAAAAAGATAAAAGATGTAGTTTTATTGCCTTTATATCCCCAATATTCTACTACAACTACAAAATCTTCAGTTGAAGATTTTATGGAGTTTGCAAAAGATGAGTTTAATGTAAAAGTTATAGAACCTTTTTATACAAATGATAAATTCAATGATGCAATAGTAAACACTATAAAATCAACAGTAGAAAATTATGCAGAATTTAATCTTATATTTTCAGCCCATGGGCTTCCTCAAAAAGTTGTTGATAAAGGTGACCCATACGAAAAACAAATCAACGACCATGTAAAAATTTTATCTGAAAAACTATCAAAAAAAGGTATAAATTTTAAATCAATATCTTTAGCATATCAATCAAAAGTTGGACCAATGAAATGGTTAGAACCATCTTTAGATGATGCTTTGACAAAATATAGAAATCAAAAAGTTCTTATATACCCGATTGCATTTATTGTAGATAATTCTGAAACAGATTTTGAACTTAGTATCGAATACAAAGAGCTAGCAGATGAAATAGGAATTTTAGATTATAAAGTGTGTAAGTGTTTAAATGATAATGAAGAATTTATAGAGGCTATAAAAGATATTATAAAAGAGTCTTAAGGAGACTTAATATGGAAAATCAATTATTGCTAGAGATTGCAAAAAAATCTATTCAAGAAGAGTTTGAACAAGAAAGTTTAATAGATAAAAATGAGATAGTTTCAAAACATCCCAAACTTGAAAATTTAGGGGCAAGTTTTGTAACCCTTAATTTAAATGGTAAATTAAGAGGTTGTATAGGTTCTTTAGTAGCTCATAGAAGTTTACTTGAAGATATAATATATAATGCTAAAGCTGCTGCCTTTTCAGATCCAAGATTTTCTAAACTTACAAAAAAAGAGTTTGAAAATATTGAACTTGAACTATCCCTATTAACTACACCAAAAGATTTGATATATAAAGATTTTGAAGATTTAGAAACAAAATTAATTCCCAATAAACATGGGGTAATTTTAGAGTTAGATGGTAGAAAAGCCACATTTTTACCACAGGTTTGGGAACAACTTCCAGATTTTAACTCATTTATGATACATTTGATTCAAAAAGCAGGATTAAATCCATCCCAACTTAGTTCTTATCCCAAAATACAAATATATGAAGTTGAAAAGATTAAATAATGGATTATTTTAGTATTGAAAAAGAGGGTAAGTTAAAATGTCTTTTATGTTCATACTATTGTCAATTAAAACCAAATCAAATTGGGATTTGTGGAGTAAATAAAAATATAGAAAATAAAATTGAGTGTTTAGTTTATGGGCATATTAGTGCTTTTAATATTGACCCTATAGAAAAAAAACCTTTATACCACTTTTTGCCCTCATCAAAATCTTTATCTTTAGGAACTGTAGGGTGTAATTTTCATTGTAGTTTTTGTCAAAACTACGGAATATCTCAAGAGAAAAATATAGATACTACAAATTATATTAGTGCAAAAGATGTTGCAACTATTGCTTATCAAAGGGGCTGTGAATCTATCTCTTATACTTATAATGAACCAACTATTTTTTACCCTTTTGCAAAAGATATTGCATTAGAAGCAAAAAAGTTTGGAATAAAATCAGTTTTTGTAAGTAATGGTTTTGAAAGTAGTGAAGTTATTGAAGATATGGTTGGTGTAATTGATGCCATAAATGTTGATTTAAAATCTTTTAATGAAAGTTATTACAAAAAAAGTTTGGGTGGAAATCTAAAACAGATTTTAGAAAATTTAATAAAATTGAAAAAAAATGGGATTTGGCTTGAGATAACAACTTTAATAGTTCCGACAAAAAATGATTCCAAAGAGGAGTTGATGCAGATTATTAAGTTTATAAAAGAAAATTTAGGTGTAGATACTCCTTGGCATATCTCGGCTTTTCATCCAGATTACAAAGAGTTAGACCTTCCAAGAACCTCTTTTGATACTCTTAAAATGGCATATGATATGGCAAAAGATGAAGGTTTACAATATGTTTATATTGGAAATGTAGTTTTTGATAATAGTACATTTTGTCCAACTTGTAAATCAAAACTTATAAATAGAGATAATTTTTTGGTAAATTATAATAAAATAAAAAATGGCTGTTGCCCAAATTGTGGGACTAAAATTGTAGGAATATTTGAGGATTAATTATGAGTACGAGAAGATGTGCAGTAAGAGGCACTTTTTACCCTTATGAGAGAAAAGAGGTTGAAAACTATATAAAAGATTTTAATAAATCTTTTAGTATAAATAATGAGATTTTTGATATCAAAGCAGCTATAGTTCCCCATGCAGGATATGTTTATAGTGGTTTTACTGCTAATTTAGCATATAATCTAAGTACAAATCATAATCTAAGAAAAAATATAAAAAGAGTTATTGTAATAGGTCCTAGTCATAGGGTATATTTAGAGGGGTCATCTATTGCTTTATACGATTTTTATGAAACACCACTTGGTAGTATGCAAATCGATTTAGATTATTCAAATGAACTTATGAAAAAATATGATTTTTTAAATTTTTTTGAAAATGTACATCAAGAACACTCTACTGAAACGCAAATTCCTTTTATAAAAAACTACTTTAAAGATGCAAAAGTTATCGAAATAGTTTATGGTAAACAGGATTTTGAAGAGTTATCGGTATTGATTGATGAACTATTTGAAGATAAAAGTAATTTTATCGTTATAAGTAGTGATTTAAGTCATTTTTATACACTTGAAGAAGCGAAACGATTAGATAATAGATGTATAAAAGCTATAGAAGAGATGGACTTAGATTTGTTTGATAGTGGTTGTGAAGCTTGTGGAATGATAGGGATAAAAGCCTTGATTAAAAGTGCACTAAAAAGAGATTTTAAAACAAAAATTTTACATTATTGTACAAGTTATGACGCTAGTAATGACAGTAGCAGAGTTGTTGGGTATACTTCAGCTTTAGTAGTAAAAGAATAAATTATTACCTTGATTGACAAACTTTAATCTATTTAAGTATAATTGCGCTTCTTAAAGGTAGTATATAATAAATGGATAAAATCTTAGAACTTAAAAATATCAGTTACGCTTATGATAAAATAAATGCAATAGAGAATATAAACTTAGATATTTTAGATAATGATTTTTTGGCAATAATTGGCCCAAATGGTGGTGGAAAATCAACTTTACTTAAAATTATTCTAAATCTTTTAAAACCCAAAAGTGGAAAAGTAATAAAACATATTAAAAACGATATGATAGGTTATGTACCACAAAATACGAACTTAAATACAGACTTTCCAATAACTGCATTAGAAGTGGTACTTATGGGGCATATTGGTGGAAAAAAACAGTTTTTTGGTTATAGTAAAGAACAAATTGCTTGTGCAATGGGTTCTTTAGAACAAGTTAGTATGAAAGAGTTTGCCAATAATAAAATCTCTGATTTAAGTGGAGGTCAAAGACAAAGGGTCTTTATAGCTCGAGCACTTTGTGCAAATCCTAAATTAATGCTTTTAGATGAACCAACAGCTAGTATTGATGTAAAAGGTCAAAGAGATATTTATGAACTACTTAAAAAACTTAATGAAACAATTACAGTAGTAGTTGTTAGTCATGATATTTCTGTGTTGTTAAACTATGCAAAAAATGTAGCACATATAAATAAAAATTTGGTTTATCACCATTTAAAAAATAATGATAAAAAAGAGTATCAAAACAATGAGCATTTGTGTGAAGTTGAACTATTGTCAGCTTTAGGAAAAACAGAGCTTTGTTGCAATCATACTCACATATAAGTACAATTTGTTGTACTCTTTAGAGTTTGTTTCTTTTTTGTAGCTTTGCTACAATATTAAAAGAAGTTAAAAAATTATTAGTCCTTAGAAAATGGGACATTTTTTAGGAAATAGATGTTAGAAGCTTTACAGTATGAATTTATTCAAAATGCACTAATAGCAGGAGTTTTAGTATCAATTGCAGCTGGAATAATTGGTTCATTAGTTGTAGTAAATAAAATCACTTTTTTAGCAGGTGGAATTGCCCATAGTTCATATGGAGGTATAGGTTTAGCTATTTTTTTAGGTTTACCAATACTTTTTGGAGCAACTATTTTTGCAGTAGCAACAGCACTTATAATAGCCACTCTTACTATAAATAGTAAAAAAAGAGTTGATTCTATAATTGGTATTATGTGGGCATTTGGTATGGCTTTGGGTATTATTTTTGTTGATTTAACCCCTGGATATAATGTAGATTTGATGAGTTATCTTTTTGGTTCTATTATTGCTGTATCAAATGAGGATTTAATATATTTAACAATACTAGATTTATTTATTGTTGCTATAACTGTTTTATTTTATAAACAAATATTAGCAGTATCATATGATAGTGAATTTGCAAAATTAAGAGGTATAAATGTAAACTTTTTTTATACACTTATTCTAATTTTAGCAGGACTTAGTGTAGTTGCAGCGATAAAAGTTGTAGGGCTTATATTGGTGATTGCACTTTTAACAATACCAACTTATTTGGCAGAATTTTATTCAAAAAAGTTGTCTTCAATGATGATCATAAGTTCTCTTGTAGCAATCTTTTTTACATTGTTTGGATTAATAATCTCATATTATTTTGATATTAGTTCAGGAGCTAGTATCATTTTAGTTGGTGTAACCACTTTATTAGTGGTAAAAATTTTAGGAAAAAAATGAATAAAAATATCAAAGTAGGTGAATTAAACCTTTTAAAAATCAATCGTGTTAGTGAACCAGGGCTTTATTTAATAAGTGAAGATGAACAAGAGGTTTTATTGCCTAATTGTTATGTAAAAAAAGAGATGTCTATAGGTAGTGATATTGAAGTTTTTATTTATACAGATAGTGAAGATAGATTGGTTGCAACTACTTTAAAACCTTATGGGATGAAAAATGATTTTGTATGTTTAGAGGTTGTAGATAGTACAAAATTTGGAGCTTTTTTAGATATGGGATTACCAAAAGATTTGTTAGTACCTAAAAATAAACAAAGAAGTAGCTTTAATGTAGGTAGTAGAAAAGTTGTACAAATAGTTGAAGATGAAAAAACCAATAGACTTATTGGAACAGAAAAATTTACTCTAACAAAAGAGGTAAATAACAGTTTTATAAAAAATGATGAAGTGGATATTTTACTTTATATAAAAACACCATTAGGGTTTAAAGTTATTGTTAATAACACTTATGAAGGTCTTATCTATCACAATGAAATATTTGAAAATATAAAAATAGGTGATAGAAAAAAAGGGTATATTAAATATATCAGAGATGATGGCAAAATCGATATAAGCCTTCAAAAGATAGGTGCAAAAAAAGATGATGATTTTAGCCAAAAAGTTATAGATATATTAGAGCAAAACAATGGTGAATTAGCTTTTACTTATAAAAGTGATGCGGAAGATATAAAAGAGGTTTTTGGTATGAGTAAAAAAGCTTTTAAATCTGCATTGACAAGTTTGATAAATGACAAGAAAATAGTATTAGAAGAAAATGGCATAAAGTTAATAAACTAGAAGATAAGCAGTTTATGTAACATGATTGAAATAAATTGTTTAAAATAAATATTGTTAAGAGAAAATTTATTAATTTTTTTGCTAATATATATATTAGAATTTATAGTTAAGAAAATATTTAATAACTTTAATTATAATTCTGCAAATATTTTTTAAACAAAGGGAAAAAATGGCAACAACTAAATTAAAAGGTAATCTAGTAAATTTAGCAGGAACAGAAGTAAATGTAGGTGATAAAGCTCCAGCTGTTAAAGTAGTAGCTCAAGATTTATCAGAAGTTGAAGTTGGTGGAAAAGCTCAAGTTATCGTAGTAGTACCATCATTAGATACTCCTGTATGTGCTGCAGAAACTAGAAGATTCAATGAAGAAGCTGCAAAATCAGAAGCTGAGGTTGTAGTTGTTTCTATGGACTTACCATTTGCAATGGGAAGATTTTGTACAACTGAAGGGATTGAAAACTTAAAAGTTGGTTCAGATTTCAGAAATAAAGATTTTGCAAATGCATATGGTGTTTTAATTGCTGATGGACCTTTAGCAGGTGTTACTTGTAGAGCAATTTTTATTACAGATGCAGAAGGTACTGTTACATATAAAGAGATTTGTCCTGAGATTACTGAAGAGCCTAACTATGAGGCTGCTTTAGCTGCTATTAAATAATAAATATAAATATTAGTATTTTTTTAAGGTAAGAGATATTTCTCTTACCTTTTTTTTTAAATTAAGATTCCCTATTTATGGGAGTTCTCTTAATTATTCTATTACGTATTTACAGATATAATAAAGTTGTAAAAGAAAAAGAGTAATGTATGAATCTTTATCAAAAAATTATTTCAATATTTAAAGAGTATTGGTTTACAATTTTTATTTATATATCTTTTTTATTGATATTAGTTCTTTTATTCATTTTTAATAAAAATGAGAAGACTAAAGAACATTTGCAAATTTTAGAGAAAAATTATAATATTCAATACGATACAACCTATAAAAATTTTAAAATACTTTCCCAAAATACATTTTATGGAATAATAAATAAACCTCAAATTTATAATTATCTTAAAAACTCAATAAATGCATCAAAAGAAAAACAAAAAATAAACAGAGATAAATTATATAATGAATTTATTGCAGATTATGAAAGATTAAGAGAGTTTAATATTGAACAAGTTCATTTTCATTTTTCAGATTCTACTAGTTTTTTAAGAATGCACAGACCAGAAAAATTTGGTGATAATCTTTCATCTACAAGATATAGTGTTGTTAAGGCAAATAAGATTTTAAAACCTGTAGAAGGATTTGAAATTGGGAATATAATTCATGGTTTTAGATTTGTTTATCCTCTTTTTGATTCGAGCTTATTTCATATTGGAAGTGTTGAAGTTTCAATTTCTGCAAATTTATTTGAAAATTTTTATGAATTAAATCATAATGCTGATATACATTTTTTAGTAAGTAAAGATATTTGTAAAAGAAAAATGTATCCAAATGAATATAATAAATTTTTAGTAAGCAATGAAAACAATGATTATTTATATAATGAAACAAGCAAAGAAGAGATGTATCATTTTACAAATAATAATTTTTATTCGAAAAAAGAGTTAGCTACTATAAAAAATAAAATGTCAGCAAGTGAAGAGTTTATTATAAAAAAGTATAGTGATGGTAATCCTCTAATAATTTATTTTAAACCTATTATGGATGTAAAAGGGGTTCCAAATAGTGCATATATAGTGATTTATACAAATTCCGAATATTTGAAACAACTTGACAAAAATATTTTGATGCTTAATTTAATACTTGTGTTAGTTTCTATTTTATTTTTTATATATTTATATTTTGAACATGACAAACTTATGAAAACAAGAGAAAAAGAGAAATATTTAGAACAAAGAACAAAACTTGCTTCAATGGGTGAAATGATTTCAAATATTGCACATCAATGGAGACAACCCTTAAGTGTCATTTCAACCAGTGCAAGTGGAATCAAACTGCAAAAAGAGTTTGGAGTTTTGGATGATGAGTCCTTTACAAAATCAGTAGATACAATTGTAAATCAAACTAAATATCTATCCCAAACTATCGAGGATTTTAGAAGTTTTTTTCAAGAAAAACAAGAAAGAAAACCATTTAAAATTGGTTCAATAATAGATAAATCAGTTTTTATTTTTAATGAATCCATAAAGAAAAAAAATATTAATCTAATTAAAAATATCACTGATATTGAAATTATCTCTTATCCTGAAGATTTAAAACAAGTGATAATAATTTTATTAAAAAACTCAATAGAACTTGTTGAAGATAATGGGGTAATTATAATTGATGTAAAACAATTATCTGATGAAGAAATAGAGATAAGTATAAAAGATTCAGGAGGCGGAATAAAAGGGGGAAATATAAATAAAATATTTGAACCATATTTTACAACAAAACATAAAAGTGTAGGTACAGGAGTAGGGTTATATATGTGTCATGAAATTATAACTAGAAGTTTTAATGGAAGAATAAAAGTTGAAAATGTCAATTTTGTTTTCAATTTTAAAACATATATAGGTGCTAAGTTTACAATTAATTTACAAAAGGAGAAGTTATGAAATTAAATTTAAAAATTTCATTTTTGATTGGTATTTTATCTTTTTTAATATCAATGGTAGTAGGGCATTATGCAAATAATATTTCAACACAACAATTGGAAGATAAAGCTGCACAATCTTTAATAAAATTATCCAAAAATACTGCAAATATTTTAGATAGAGAGATGTTAGAAAGATATAGAGAGATAGAATTTGCTGCTACATTATATCCTTTGATTGATAAAAATAGTAAAAAAGAGCAAAAAAGAGAGTTTATTGAAAAGATTAAAAATAAACAAAAACATCATGAGTGGATTGGTTTTGCATTGCCTGATGGTACAGTTGATGTTGGAACAAATGGATACTTAGAAGGGAAAAATGTTAGAGCAAGACCTTGGTTACCTGCTGGTTTAAAAGGTCCTTATATTGGAGATGTTCATGATGCATTGCTATTAGCAAAACTTCTTCCTAATACTTCAGGTGAATCAATATATTTTACAGATGTGGCTTTCCCTGTAAAATCTAAAGAGGGTGAGTTATTAGGTGTTTTATGTACACATTTAATGTGGCAATGGACAAGAGATGTTGTAAGAAGTATCCAAAAAGAGCATGGAGTTGATATTTTCTTATTAGCTAATGATGGATTGATTTTAGTTGGACCTAACGAAAATGAAAGAAAAAATATCTCTGAAATATCTTTGGAGGTTGCTAAGACTTTTAAAGGTGATAATAGTCTTTATAAATTGATTGAATGGCAAAAAGGGGAAAGATATCTAACTGCTTACACTGTGAGTGAAGGTTTTGAAGAGTATAAAGGTTTTGGTTGGAAAGTTTTAGTTAGAGAAAAAGAAGATATAGCTTTTAAAGAGATTAAAAATAACAGTCAGCAAATTTTGTTTTTAAGTATTGCAATAGGGATTATAGGTGCATTTATTGGAATAGTATTAGCAAATTTTTTAGTTAGAAGTTTAGAGAATTTGAATCTTAAAGTAAAAGAGTTTGTAAAAGGTAAAAATATAGTATTTGAAAAAAAGAATTCAAAAGATGAAATTACTATCTTAGAAAATACTTTATATGAATTTCAAGAATCTCTTTCAAATGCAACACAACTAAAAGATATAGCTGAAGATAAAGTACAAATAGCACTTAAAATTTTTGAACAAAGTTTAGAGGGTATTTTAATTACAGATAAATTTAACAAAATCATATTAGTAAATAAAGCATTTACAAGAATTACTGGTTATACACAAGAAGAGATATATGAAAAAGACCCTTCAATCCTAAGTTCAGGAAATAACTCAAAAGAGTTTTATGAAAAGATGTGGGATGATATTAAAACAAAAGGGAAATGGGAAGGTAGTATATATAATAAAAGAAAAGATGGGACTATATATGATGAAAATTTAAGAATTTCAACATTAAAAAATGAAAATGGAGAGATTATTAATTATTTGGCAACTTTTGATAGTGGATTTAATTCTTAATATAATCTCTACACATACCCTTTACAATCTTTTTATAAAATTATATAAGAAGTATGAAAAAGGAGTATGTTATGAATATAATAAAAAAACCAACTTGGCAATTGAGTGAAAAAGATGTAACTCCTAAAGAGATTTTTGATAAAAGAAGAGATTTTTTGAAATTAGGAGTTGCTTCTTTAATAACTTCAAATAGTGTTTTAGAACTTTTTGCAAAAGAGAATCTGCCTATTAAAAATCTAGATTATCAAATAGATAAGAATATCCAAGATTTGAAATTAAACACTTATGACCAGATAACATCATATAATAATTTTTATGAGTTTACTACAAGTAAAGAGGGTGTAAAACCTTTAGCAAACACACTAAATACTAATAATTGGGATATAGTAGTTGATGGACTTATAGAAAAAGAGTTTATAATTAGATTTGAAGATTTGATGAAAAACTTTCAATTAGAAGAGAGAATTTATAGATTTAGGTGTGTTGAAGGGTGGTCTATGGTTGTTCCATGGATTGGATTTAAATTATCTGACTTTATAAAATATGCAAAACCACTTTCAAGTGCAAAATATATTAGATTTGAGACTTTAGTTGATGAGGAGATGTTTCCAGATCAAGCAAGAGGAATTTTTTCAACTATTGATTATCCATATGTTGAAGGTTTACGCCTTGATGAAGCAATGAATGATTTAACAATATTAGCAGTGGGATTGTATGGTTCTTCTATGCCAAAACAAAATGGAGCACCCATAAGACTTATCGTACCTTGGAAATATGGTTTTAAATCTGTTAAATCAATTGCAAAAATATCTTTTACCGATAAAGAACCATTAAATAGTTGGCAAAAAGAAAATCCAAGAGAATATGGTTTTTATGCAAATGTAAATCCAAATGTAGATCATCCAAGATGGTCTCAAAAAAGAGAAAGAGTTTTAGGAAGTTTTTTCAAACAAAAAACTTTAATGTTTAATGGATATGAAAAAGAAGTGGCACATTTATATAAAGGCATGGATTTAAGAAAATATTTTTAAGAAGTAGATTATGAAAAGAGTAATTTTATTTTTAACACTATTAATACCATTTTTTTATCTTTTAGTAGAATTATTTATTTTACAAAGTGTAACTGACCCTATTAAGTATATTTATACTATTACAGGTTCTACAGCTACAGTTATTTTATTTTTTACAATAACAATCTCAATGATAAGAAAATATATAAACCTAATACCTTATAGAAGGATGATAGGTTTATATGGATTTTTTTATGCATTTTTACATTTGTTAAATTTTTATATATTAGATGCAGAGTTGGATTTTTCTTTTGTGATAAAAGAGAGTTTGGATAAACCTTTTATTTATCTTGGTATGATAGCTTTTTTTATTCTTCTTTTTATGGCATTAACTTCTACAAAAAAACTATTTGCAAAATATAATAAATATCATAAATTTGTCTATTTGGCTTTGATTCTTATTACTATACATTTTATTATGGCTCAAAAATCTTTATCAATACTACAGTTTATTTATATTGGGATAATTCTTCTTATATCTTATTGTAAACTTCTTCAACAAATTATAAATAAAAATAAAATTTAATTTTTATTATTTATGTGATAAAGTATAAGGATTTTATTGTTCTAAAACCAAAAAAAAGATTTATCGAGGATATTTTGAAAAATCTAACTAAAATTATTATCTTATTTTTATTTCTAAATAATTTAAATGCATATGATTTAACAAAAGAAGAAAAAAGATATGTAGATAATAAAAAAGTGATTTTGGTATCCAATGAAACTAGCTACGAACCTTATGATTACAATGTTGATGGCAAACCTATAGGTTATTCAATAGATCTTTTAGAATTACTTTTAAAAAATACGGGTTTAAAGATAAAATATATTACCAAACCTTGGTATGAATTATTAGAAGATTTAGAAAATAAAAAATTAGACTTAGTTCATACTATTTATAAAACCCCTGACAGAGAAAAGATTTACAATTATTCTTTAGGATATTCAAAGGTAATACATAGCTATATAATTAGAAAAAATCTTAAAGATATTGATAATATATCTGAACTATATGGTAAAAAAGTTGGTATCTCTAAAGGATGGGCAGAAGAGATATTTTTTAATCAGTTTCCAAAAATTAAAAAGGTTTATTTTGAAACCTTAAAAGATAAACTTGATGCTTTATCAATTGGAGAGATTGATGCAATTGCAAATGATGAAAATGTAGCAAGTTATTATATAAAAAAATATGGATATACAAATCTAAAAATATCTAATCCTATAAAAAATAGATTTAATCAAAAAATTGATGACCATCATTATGTTACATTAAAAGATAATCAATATTTAATATCTATTATAAATAAAGCCTATAGAAGTTTATCTATAGAGGATATTGAAAGATTAAATGTAAAATGGTTTGGGAATATAAATAAAAATTTTAGTGAAAATACAAATGATTTAACAAAAGAGGAAAAATACTATTTATATAATAAAAAAGTTTTGAAAATGTGTGTGTTACCTGATTGGTTGCCTTTTGAACAAATAGATGAAAAAGGTAATCATAATGGTATTGGAGCAGATCTAATCAATTTTGTATCAGGATATATAAATACACCTATAGTATTGGTTCCTACAAAACAATGGTCAAGCTCGTTAAATAACATAAGAGAAAGAAAGTGTGATATTTTGCCTGTTGCTATGGATGTTCCAAGTAGAAGAGATGCTATGGATTTTACAAAACCTTATTGGAAAGAACCTTTTGTAATTGCAACAAAATTAGACAAATTTTTTATAAAAGATAGTAAAAGTATTGGAAATAAAAAAATTGGTATTGTAAAAAGTTATGCCTTTGTTGAGGTTTTAAAATTAAGAAATCCCGGTATTGAAATAGTTGAAGTGAAAAATGCACAAGAGGGATTAAAAAAAGTTCAAAATGATGAACTGTTTGGATATGTAGATATTATGGCAGCTGTTGGTTATAATATCCAAAAATATGGCTTTTATGATATTAAAATTGCAGGAAAACTGGAGTTTACTATTGATCTTAGTATTGCTTCAAGAAATGATGAGCCGATATTAAACTCTATTATGCAAAAAGCAGTAAATAATATAAGTGATGAAAAATTAAGAACGATTGTTGGTAAATGGATAGAGATTAAAGTTGAGCAATCTTTAGATTATAGAAAACTATTTTATGTAATTTTTGTTTTTACACTTATTGTATTAGTTATTATGTATAAAAATAGATCAATAAAAGTAATAAATCAGAAATTGACTAAAGCATATGATGAGATAAACGAACAAAAACAACTCTCCGATTCTTTGACAAAATATCAACAAACTTTATTATCTTTATTTGATAAAAGTGATGCTGTGATTTTCAAATGGAGATATAATGAAAACTGGGATGTAGAGTATGTCTCTTTATCAATAAGTAAATTGTTAGGATATGATTCAAATGAGTTTTTATCTAAGAAGATTTCATATATGTCTTGTATAGATAAAAAAGATTTAAATATTGTAAAAAGTGAGTTAGAAAAAAATCTAAAAAAAGGTATAGATTATTTTAAACATGAACCATATAGAATAATTACAAAAAGTGGTGAACTTAAATGGGTTTTAGATTATATAGTAACAATCAAAGACAATGAAGGGGAGATTACTCATATATTGGGTTATGTAACTGATATAACAGATTATATAATGCAACAAGATGTAGTATTACAACAGTCAAAAATGGCTTCTTTAGGTGAAATGATAGGTAATATTTCCCATCAATGGAGACAACCACTTAGTATGATCTCTACAGTTTCAACAGGTATAAAGTTAAAAAAAGAGTTGGGTACACTTGAAGAAGATGAACTAATAAATGATATGGATATGATTAATACAAATGCTCAATATCTATCTAAAACAATTGATGATTTTAAAAACTTTATAAAAGGTGAAAGAACCTTAATAGAGTTTGATATTTGTGAAACAATAAAACAAGTATTAACAATAGTTAAAGCTTCTATTACAAACAATTTTATAGATGTAGAATTAAATTGTGAAAGTGAAGTTTTAGTTAAAGGATATCCAAATGAGTTTATACAATCAATTATAAATATTTATAACAATGCAAAAGATGCTTTAATATCAATGCCAGAAGATGAAAGATATTTTTATATTAGTCTTAAAAAATCAAATGATAATATTGAAATTATTCTTAAAGATAATGGTGGTGGAATTGATGAAAAAATTATTGATAAAATATTTGAACCCTATACTACAACAAAACACAAAAGTATGGGAACAGGACTTGGTTTGAATATCACTTATAACTTTATTGTAACAGGTATGAATGGGAATATTAGTGTAGAAAATATAATATTTAATAAAAATAATAAAAGCTATAAAGGTGCCAAATTTAAGATTGTATTGCCAATAAAAAGTAAGGAAAATGTATGAAAAAAATTAGAATTGTTGTAGTCATATTTATGATGATAAGTTCACTGATTGCTGCTGAGTCAAGATTAGATAAAATTAAATTAAATAATGAGTTAAGAGTTTGTATTTGGCCTCAATATTATGGTATTTCATTTATTGATTCACGAACACAAAAACTTGTTGGAATTGATAGTGATTTAGCTGTAGAGTTAGCTAAAGATTTAGATGTAAAGTTAAAATTAGTGAAAAGTTCTTTCCCAACATTAATAGAGGATATTAATTCAGATAATTGTGATATTGCAATGTTTGCCATAGGTAATACTAAGCAAAGAAGAGAAAAAATGAGATTTACAACACCCCATTTACAAAGTGATATCTATGCAGTAACTACAAAAACTAATAAAAAAATAAAAACTTGGAATGATATTGATAAAAAAGGTGTGATAGTTGCTGTTGCAAAAGGAACATACCATGAACCAATTATGAAAGATAAACTTAAAAATGCTCAATTAGTTGTAATAAATGGTTTTAAGCAAAGAGAAGAAGAGGTATACTCTGGACGTGCAGATGTTTTTATGACAGATTATCCTTATGGAAAAAAGATGTTAGCAAAAACAGATTGGGCAAAGCTTATCATTCCTAAAGAAATATATCATCTAACACCATATGCTTGGACAATGGCTTATGGAGATGATAAGTTTTATAAAAGAGTTGAAAAGTTTATTAGTGATATAAAAAAAGATGGAAGATTATTGAATCTTGCTAAAAAGAATGGATTGGAACCAATAGTAAAACTTAGATAAATGAATAAATTAAGTAATAAAATAAAATTTTTTTTTGGAGTCATCTTAGCTTCTATATTAATTATATCTAGTATTATGACAGCTTTGTCTATGTTAAAAGATGAAGCTGTTAATAATTATTTAACTATATCAAAATTAAATGCAAGATCATTTTCAAAGGAATTAAATCAAGATTTAACAAACATTGAACAAGTTATGAATAATATCTCAACAACTTTAGATGTTTTAAAGTCTAATATTAATATTACTAAAAAATTAAAAGATTCAATAAGAAGTTATCCACAAATTAGGTCAATCAATATTTTACAAAATGATAAAATATTATATAGTTCAAATCAATACAATATTGGTTTGACTGTTGAACTTAATAATTTTTTCCCTCAACCAATCTTTGAAGAGAATGTTTTAAGAATCTCTGTACCATGGGTTGGAAGAGATTTTATCTCAGGTAATAGTGTTTTTACCAATGAAGAAGTGGTAAATGAAGATGAGTCCTCTTTTATACCTATATCAAAAAAGATAATTACTGCAAAAGGAGTATATAGCGTTATAGTAAATCTAAATAGTGAATATTTCATAAATAGATTTATTACAAATACAAACTCTTCAGAAATCATTTTTGAATTAATTAGGTTAGATGGGGTTTTATTATTGTCAACACAAAAACCTAGAAAGATTGGAAAAAAAGTTACTGATTTAAAATTTATAGAAGAAACAATTGAAAAAAATGAAATAACCTCTATAGAGAAAATAGATGGGGTAAAATATATCTTAACTTATATTTTAACAGATAATTATCCTATAAGTTTAGCTGTAAAGCTAGATTATAATAAAAGTTTATTAAGTTGGAATAAAAAACAATATAATTTTTTTATTATTACAACTATGATTGTAATTGTAAGTATTTTGTTGGCTTTGATATCTTTTTATTTTTATAATAAAAAAAGGGAACAAGAGATTTATTCCCATAAACTACAGTTACAAGAAAAAGAAAAGTTTAGATTATTGTTTCAAGATTCACACTTTTTATCAGCTATCATATCTCATGATGGGAAGATACTCGATTTAAATAATTTATCTTTAATATTTCTTGGAAAAGATATAAATGAGGTTCAAGGATTATATTTTTGGGATTTAGAATGTTGGAGAGAAAAAGAGAAAGCTGATATCAAAAAGAGTATTAGATTTTTTAAAAAAAATAGATTAGAAACAGAGATAGTAGCATTAGATAAAGATAAAAATGAAAAAATTATTGAATTTACCTTATCTTCTGTTCAACTTGAAAATGAACAAATTTTATTAGTTGTTGGAGTTGATGTTACTTTGAAGAAAAAAAGAGAAAATCAATTACAACAAGCATATACAGTTTTTGAAAATACTAGAGATGGGATTATTATCACTGATAAAGATACTAGGCTTACAGATGCAAATAGTGCATTTGAAAGAATTACAGGGTATAGCAAAAAAGAGGTATTAGGACAAAAAATAAATATTTTAAAATCAAATAAACATGTAGATGATTTTTACAAAAAAATGTGGATAGAATTGGATAAAAATGGTTATTGGGAAGGAGAGATAACTAATCTAAATAAAAATAATGAAGAGTATACTGAGTGGTTAACTATCAATACTATTTATAGAAACAATAAAGAGGTTGCAAATTATATTGGAGTATTTAGTGATATTACAGAACAAAAATTAAAAGAAAAACTTTTAAGAGAAAAAGATATCACTTTATTTCAGCAATCAAAACTTGCAGCAATGGGAGAGATGATAGGTAATATTGCTCATCAGTGGAGACAACCTTTATCTGTAATATCAACAGCTGCTACAGGAATGTTATTGCAAAAAGATTTAGGTGTAAGTACACATAAAGATGAGATAAAAGCTTTAGTAGCTATAAATAATTCTACTCAATATCTATCTCAAACTATTGAAGATTTTAGAAATTTTTTAAGACTTGATAAAGAGGTAAAATTTTTTAATATAAATGATGCAATTGAAAAAAGTATCTCTTTGACAAATATTAGAAAAAAAAGTGATGAAATAAGTGTGCTAATAGATATAGATAAACACTTAGAAGTGGAAGGGATAAAAAACGAATTTATTCAAGTTATTATAAATTTATTAAATAATGCAAAGGATGCATTAAAAGATTTAAAAACACAAAAACTTATATTTATTGATGCTTATAAACAAAATGATAATATTTTTATATTAGTAAAAGATAATGGTGGTGGAATACCAGATGAGATTATTAATCGTATATTTGAACCATATTTTACAACTAAACATCAGTTTCAAGGTACAGGCATTGGTCTATACATGAGTACAGAGATAATAAAAAATCATATGAAAGGAAATCTATCCGTACAAAATAAAGAGTTTTTATATAATAATATTAAATATAACGGAGCAGTTTTTTATATAAGTTTACCTTTTAAATCATAGTAATTAATAATATAATAGATTTAAAAAGTTGAAAAATAGCATAAAAACTAGACTGCTTATTTAAATATTTTAAGTTATAATCAGGTTTAAATGGACTAGAGTAGAGAGATTTATGCAAAAAAATATTAATTGCCAATTATTTAAAAGTTTTGTAAAAAAAGAGACTTTTTCCTTACTAATTTTAGAAGGTTCTAAATCAGTTAATAAAATATTAATGTCAAAATTTTCAGAACAAGGTTTTTTGTGTTTTAGTACCACTTCAATTAAAGAAGCTAAAAAAATTTTAAAAGAGAAAAAAATTGATTATCTTATATTAGATATTCATTTAGAAGATGGAAGTGGGTATGAATTAATAAAAGAATTGGAAAAAGAGGAAACAAAAATTTTTGTTTTAACCTCTGAAAAAGATAAACAATTAAGAGAGATATCTTTCCAAAAGGGTGTTATAGACTATATTGTTAGAGATAAAGAATTTTTTTCTAAAATTGAAGAGATTACATCAACTATAATGCAACTGGAAAAAAATAGATTTAAAACACTTTTAATAGTAGATGATTCTTTTGTAATACAAGAGCAATTACAAGAATTGTTTCAAAATAGAAATTACAATGTACTAATATCTTCTTGTGCAAGTGATGCTTACAAATTAATACAATCAAATAGAATAGATTTAATACTTTTAGATTTAGAGTTAAAAGATACCTCAGGATTAATTTTTTTACAAAAAAATAGAAAAGAATTAGTAGAAATCAAAAAAATTCCAGTAATGATAATCTCAGGTAATATAGATGGGAATACTATAAGAGATGCTTTAAAAGCTGGTGCAGTCGATATAGTAAAAAAACCATATATCACAGAAGAGTTAATATTAAAAGTTGATTTATGGATAGAGTATAACAGAAGAGAACAAGAGATTATCTGTAATCAAGAGTTATTACAACAATATAAAGATACTGTTGATAGAAGTTCTATTGTATCCAAAGCTGATAAAACAGGTAAAATCACATATGTAAATGATAAATTTTGTGAAATATCTGGTTTTAGTAAAAATGAATTGATAGGACAATCTCATAGTATAGTAAGACATCCAGATATGAGTAATGAAGTTTTTGAAGATTTATGGGAAACCATAAAAACAAAAAAACAGCCTTGGAAAGGTCGTTTAAAAAATAAGAAAAAAGATGGTAGTTTTTATTGGGTTGATTCTATTATAAATCCAATTGTAGATGTGGATGGAAATATTATAGAATTTATTGGTATAAGAACTGATGTTACTGAACAAGTTTTGATTAAAGAGTATTTTGAAAAAGAGTTAAATATTAAAAATATGAACTTTCAACATGCATTAAAACTATCAAAACAATATGAATTAGCAATAAATGAAAGTAATATACTCTCTAGAACTAATTTAAAAGGAACAATTACATATGTAAATGACAGGTTTTGCCAAATATCAGGTTATAGTAAAGAGGAAGTTATAGGAAGAGACCATAATATTGTTAGACATCCTGATACTTCAAAAGAACTTTTCAAAGATTTATGGAGAACAATTCAGTCAGGTAAATCGTGGTTTGGAATAATAAAAAATAAAAGAAAAGATAATACTCCTTATTGGGTAGATACTACGATTATTCCAATACGAAACAGTGATAATCAAATATCTGAATATATGGCAATTAGACATGATATTACAAGATTATATGAATTGCAAGAGGAGAAAGAGAAAACTTATCTTATTGATGATTTAACACTGCTTAGGGGTAGAAATGCGTTAAATATTGATTTAAAAGAGAAAAATGGTACTTTATTGCTTCTTGATATATTCGATTTTAATAGAATAAATACATTAATAGGATATGAGGGTGCAAATGAGATTTTAGTTGAATTAGCAAATTTAATAAAAGATCAAACAAATTATGTATATAGGCTTCATGTGGATGTTTTTGCAATTTTTTATGAAAATAGAACAGTTGAGGTTGTAAAAGAGTATGCAAGTAGGGTTTTATTTAAAATTGATAAACACAGATTTATGTATAAAGGTTTAGATATTCCTGTATCTGTAAATATAGGAATAAGTGATATAAAACCATTACATGTAAATGCAGAAATTGCAATTACAAAAAATAAAAATAGTTTTAACAAAATATCAATTTATGATGAAAAAATGGATGATAAAGAAACAGCACAAAATAATTTTTCAATGTTAAATAAAGTAAAAATAGCATTGCAAGAGGATTTGATAAGACCATTTTTTCAGCCAATAGTGAATTTAGAGACAAAAGAGCCAATAAAATATGAAGCATTGGTTAGACTAATTGATGAAGATAAAGCAATATCTCCATTTTTCTTTTTGGATATTGCAAAGAAGTCAAAACTATATCCAGAGATAACAAAAAGAGTATTTAAAAAATCAATAGAGTTTATGAAAAGAAATAATATACCAGTATCAATTAATATCTCTTATCAAGATGTGATGAATATAGATGTTTTAAATTATATCTCAATTGTTCTACAAGCAAATAAAGATATTGCACCTATGATTACCTTTGAGATTTTAGAAAGTGATGAGATTGATGATTATGAAAAAATCAATTCTTTTATAAAATTGATAAAAAAATATGGTTCATCATTGGCTATTGATGATTTTGGTAGTGGGTATTCAAATTTTACACAATTACTTAATATGGAACCAGATATTGTAAAAATAGATGGTAGTTTGATAAAAGATATTCATGTGAATAAAAATTCAAGAGATATTGTAGAGTCAATACTTATATTGACAAAAAAACGTGGTATCGAAGTTGTTGCCGAATTTATAGATAATGAAGAGGTACATGAAATAGTGAAAAAATTAGGTGTAGATTATGGACAAGGGTTTCTTTACTCTCCACCAATAGATTTATTAAAGAAAGAAGAGAAATAATGAAAACAGTATTATATGTTGAAGATGATGAATACATTGTAGAGATAATGAAAGATATATTAGAATCGTTTTTTGATAAAGTATATGTGGCTTATGATGGAGAAAAGGGATTAGAAGTATATAAAGAAAGAGATCCAGATATTGTACTTAGTGATATTTTAATGCCAAAAATGAATGGATTAGAGTTAGCTGAGAAGATATTAGAGCTAAAAAAAGAACAAAAAATAATTTTAATAACTGCAGACAATGAAAATAATTATCAAGAGAAAGCAAAAAAACTAGGTGTTTATGGTTATTTGAATAAGCCTATTGATTTCAACGATTTAAAAAAGTTAATTAATTAAATGAAATCTATATAACTTAAAGGGGTAAAAATTGAGTATAAAAATCAAGTTAATCCTTTTTTTTGTAATTGTTAAAATCTTACCTTTATTATTGATATTTTATATGGCATATTTAGGAGCAAACTCTTTAAGAACTTATTTACATGAGCAAACAACTAAATCTTTTGAAGCAAATGGTGATATTCTTGAAAATACCACAAATATTGCATTAAGAGATACTGTAAAATATCTAGATAAAAAATCTCAAGAATCTTTAGAAAAAATCACTTTTCAAATTGCTGAAAAAGTTGCAGACTTTTTGAATGAAAGGGATAAAGATATTTTATTACTTTCTGAACTAAATATAGATCAAAATACATTAAATAGTTTTTATAAAAGTAAGACTTCTTTTGAATATAAAGAGCATGACTTTATTTATGATGATAAAAATTCAATTTGGAAACAACAAGATAATTTAGAAAAAGTAAAAAGAGCAAAAACAACAGCTAATTTAGAGGATAATCAAAGAGAATTTAATTTTATAGATCCTTTTAATGTAGAAAAAATAAAATCTCCAATATATAAAGAGGTGTCTTATTTTGATTTAAATGGTAATGAAATATATAAAGTTTCTCAAATCAATAAAAAACTTTTAAATATATCAAAGAGAGAAAATACATATATAAATTCTGAAAACTATTTTAATGATATTCAAAAGTTAAAAAAAGGTGAAATTTATGTATCTGATGTAATAGGAGAATATGTATCTTCTAAAGTTATTGGAGTATATACAAAAGAAAAAACATCTAAAATGGGAATAGAGTTTGAACCTCAAAAATCTGCATATGCAGGAAAAGAAAATCCTGTCGGGAAAAAGTTTGAAGCAATTATCAGATTTATTACACCTGTGTTTAAAAATCATAAAAAAGTTGGATATGTTTCACTTGCACTTGACCATAAGCATATTATGAAATATACTGATAATATTAATCCTATCACACCTGAATTAATTCAATTGACACCAGATGCAAGCAGTGGTAATTATTCGTTTATGTGGGATTATGAAGGAAGAAGTATTTCCCATCCAAGAGATTATTTTATAGTTGGTTTTGATAAAAAAACAGGAAAAAGAGTTATGCCTTGGTTAAGTGCTGATTTAGCATCAAAATATTATGAATCAGAAAAAGAGATTAATGAATTTTTAAATAAATACCCAAAATTTGAAGAACAATCTTTAAAGAAGAAACCAAATCTTAAACAATTAAAAACAGATGGAAATATTGCCTTAGATTGTAGGTATCTAAATTTTGCTCCACAATGTGAAGGCTGGATGCAAATAACACAAAATGGAGGATATGGTTCATTTATCATTTTTTGGAGTAATGTATGGAAACTAACAACGGCTGCAGTTATCCCATATTATACAGGGCAATATGGACTAACTAAAAGAGGGTTTGGTTTTGTAACTATTGGTGCAAATGTTGAAGAGTTTCATGCTGCTGCTAATAAAACTATATCAAGGATAGATAATATAGTTAATGAACAGAAAAAGATTTTAGATATAAATAGACGTGAAAATAATAATATGATTGATTCATATTTAAAGAAAATGATGGATGAATTATCTATTACAACATTGATAATGGTGATAATAGTTATATTTATTGCTATTTGGATGTCAAATTATATTAGTAATAAAATTGAAAAACTTGTTATAGGAACTAAATATTTCTCCAAAGGTGATTTTGACTATGAGATAAAAGTTACATCAAATGATGAAATAGGTCAATTAGAAAAAGCATTTAATTCAATGTCACAAAAAATTAAACTATTATTAGAAGAACAACAAGAGTTAAATAAATCATTAGAAAAAAAAGTTGAAATAGAAGTAAAAAAACAAGCAGAACAGCAAAAAATACTGGAGCAACAAAGTAAATTAGCATCAATGGGTGAAATGATTGGAAATATAGCTCATCAATGGAGACAACCTTTGAATGCTTTAGGATTATTAATTCAAAGTATTGAATTTAAATATAATAGTAATAATCTAAATAAAGAAAATCTACATGAAATAGTTAATAAAAGTAAAATTATTACAAAAAGTATGTCTGAAACAATAGAGGATTTTATGCAATTTTTTAATCCTAAATTAGATGAAGATAGTTTTTCCTTAGATGAGGCTATCTCAAAAGCAGTAAAATTGTTTAATTCAAGGGATACTAAATCTTCTATCGAAATAAACAATGAGTTAGGTGATATTAGAATAGTTGGAAATCAAAATAGATTGATACAAGTATTATTAAATTTATTAACAAATGCTAAAGATAGTGTTGACAATTGTTATGATAAAAGAGCTTGTATAATCAAAATAAATTTAAAAAAAGATAATAATTATATAATTATTCAAGTACAAGATAATGGAGATGGGGTTCCAGAAGAGTTATTAGATAGAATTTTTGAGCCATATTTTACAACAAAATTTAAGTCACAAGGTACAGGTATTGGTTTATATATGTCTAAAGTGATTATCGAAGAAAATATGAAAGGTAGTTTAATCGCTAAAAATACATTGCCTGGTGCAATGTTTGAGATATTGTTACCAATTGATAAAAAATAAGTCAAAAAAACAAAGAGAAAAAATGAGAAAACAAACAAAATCATCTTTTTTATTTATAATTAGTGCAATATTTATCACTTTATTATTGTATTTTATTAGTTACAATTTTTTTATAAGTAATTTTAAAGAGCTTGAAAATGAACAAAATAGAAAAAATCTACATACTTTAATTGATTCAATAGATATAAAATTTACAAATTTGAGTTCGACTGTAAGTGATTATGCCCATTGGGATGATACATATGATTTTATAAAAACAAAAGATAAAGAATATATTTATCAAAATTTTCGAGAAGGAACAAATACTTTAGAAGGATTAGATTTAGATTTTATGATATTTATTACAATAGAAAATGAAATGGTATTTTCTACATATAATGAAAATTATAAAAATGAAAACAAAAAACTTCTTGAAAAAAATCTTATAGATAAATTTGCTAATCAACATAATGTTGTAACCGTATATAAGCTTGACAATCAATATTTTTATTTATTAAAAAAATCTGTTTCTAATAGTGATGAAACAGTTGAGCCAAATGGCTATATATACATAGGTAAGCTGATTACTAATAAAATGTTAAATGATATGGGAAAAGTATTTTATAAAATAAAATTAAATGATCATACTATTAATAATTATAATTTATTTATTAATTCAAAATATTATAAAAATGTAAATGTAAAAGTTAGTGAAGAAGAATCATGTAATTGTTTAAAAAACGAATTAGAAATAAAAGATAAAAATCAATTAGTTTTATCTTTAGTTACATTATCTAAAAGAGATATAATAGAAAAAGGGAAAGAAACAATAT
>QKDL01000044.1 GCA_003252105.1 Arcobacter sp. | reverse complement strand
ATTAGATAAATCTTAAATTTTATTTATAATTATACTTTTTAAAAGAAATGTTATTTATAACAATTAAAAAGCCTATAAAGTCAATTGAATATTAATTTATTTAAAGAAATAAAAAAGGGGATAAAAACAAATTAATTTGCTTTTATCCCCTTTTGGTAGACTAAAGTATATTTTTTTACCCTAATAACTCTAAAAATAACAAAAAATTGTCATTTTTTATAAGTTTTACATCATTCCAGGCATTCCCATTCCACCCATGTCTGGCATAGCAGGTCCAGCTGGTTTATCTTCTTTGATATCTGTTACTGTTGCTTCTGTTGTTAATAAAAGTGATGCAACAGATACTGCATTTTGCATTGCAACTCTTTCAACTTTTGCAGGGTCTACAATACCAGCTTCGAACATATCTACATATTCTCCAGTTGCTGCATTGAATCCATATGTATCACTATTTGCTTTTTCAACTTCATTTGCAACAACACCAGCATCAAATCCTGCGTTCATTGCAATTTGTTTTAATGGTGCTTTAATAGCTCTTAATACAATATCTGCACCAATTTGCTCATCACCATCTAATTCTAAAGATACTTTTGAAGCAGCTCTAATTAAAGCAGCTCCTCCACCAATAACTATACCCTCTTCTACTGCAGCTCTAGTTGCAGAAAGTGCATCATCTACTCTATCTTTTTTCTCTTTCATCTCAGTTTCTGTTGCAGCACCAACTTTAATAACTGCAACTCCACCAGAAAGTTTTGCTAATCTTTCTTGTAATTTTTCTCTATCATAATCAGAAGTAGTATTTTCAATCTCTGCTCTAATTTGGTTTACTCTACCTTTAACTTGCTCAGCACTTCCAGTTCCATCTACGATAGTAGTATTGTCTTTATCGATTACTACTCTTGCAGCAGTTCCTAAACAAGAAAATTCTGCCGTTTCAAGTTTCATTCCCATCTCTTCAGAGATAACTGTACCATTTGTAAGAACTGCAATATCTTGTAACATAGCTTTTCTTCTATCACCAAATCCAGGAGCTTTAACAGCAGCAATATTTAATGAACCTCTTAATCTATTTACAACTAAAGTTGCTAATGCTTCACCATCAACATCTTCTGCAATGATTAATAAAGGTCTTCCAGATTGATTTACCGATTCTAAGATTGGTAACATCTCTTTTAAATTAGAGATTTTCTTGTCATATAAAAGGATAAATGGATGTTCCATTTCTGTAATCATTTTTTCTGTATTTGTTACAAAGTATGGAGATAAATAACCTCTGTCAAATTGCATCCCTTCAACAACTTCTAACTCATCAGAAATCCCTTTAGCTTCTTCAACAGTAATAACACCATCTTTTCCAACTTTATCCATTGCTTCTGCAATCATTGAACCAATAGCTTTATCTGAATTTGCTGAAATTGTTGCAACTTGCTCAATTTCAGTTTTATTTGCAACCTCTTTTGAAGATTTTTTAAGTTCTACTAATATAGCTTCACAAGCTTTATCCATACCTCTTTTTAATGTAATAGGATTAGCTCCTGCTGTTACATTTCTTAATCCCTCTTTGAAGATTGAGTGAGCTAAAACTGTTGCAGTAGTTGTACCATCTCCAGCCTCATCTGCTGTTTTAGATGCAACCTCTTTTACAAGTTGCGCTCCCATATTTTCTAATGTATCTTTTAATTCAATCTCTCTTGCAACAGACACACCATCTTTTGTGATTGTTGGTGCTCCAAAAGATTTTTGTAAAAGTACATTTCTTCCTCTAGGTCCCATAGTTACTTTAACAGCATCTGCTAATTTCTCAACACCTGTAAAAAGTTTATTTCTTGCGTTATCACTGAACATTACTTCTTTTGCCATATCAAAAATTCCTTTCTATTTTTTATTTTTTAGTATCTATTTATAATCTATGTAAAAATCGATTTTTACATTACACCAATAACATTTTCAATATCTAATACTAAATAATCTTCACCACTTAAAGATAACTCTGTACCTCTATATTGCTCAAATACAATTGTATCACCCTCTTTAAGCTCTGTTACTTCTGAACCAACAGCTTTTACTACTGCTGTATTTGGTTTCTCTTTTGCAGAATCAACTAAGATGATTCCACTTGCAGTTTTTTCTTCAACTTCTGTTCTTTGAACTAGAACTCTTTTTCCTAATGGTTTAAAATTCATTGTATTTCTCCTATAAATTTTATAATTTAAAATTAATTTAGCACTCTATTTTTTTAAGTGCCAAATTTTAATAAATTTTTTTATTTTTGTCAAGTATTTTATCTAAACTTTGAGTAGTTTTGACTAAAGTTATTAAGATTTATGTCTATAAATATATTTAAGTAATAATTCTGATAAAGATTCTTTTAGCTTTTCATCAAGTTGATTTAAACTATTTTCACATTTTGAAGCTAATTCATCAGCCGCTTTTGTTGCTCCATCTAAACCTAAAAGATTAACAAAAGAGTTTTTTGCCTCGTCATTTTGAGTAGTTTTTCCAGCTTCTTGTGAAGTTTGAGTTTCATCAATTATATCATCTTGAATTTGAAAAAGTAATCCAATATCTATACCAAAATTAAAAAGCTTCTCTTGCGTATCTAAATCATATTCACTAATAATTGCACCCATTTTTAAACTTGCTGCAATTAACTTTGCTGTTTTATGAATATGTAAAAATTCAAGTTGTGATAACTCTAGTTTTTGATTTTCAAAAAAACAATCAATTGCTTGACCAATTATCATTCCATCAATTCCACCATTAGTTGCAAGTGTTTTTACAAGTTCAACTTTGATATCATTGTGTAATGGTGCATTTACTATTTGATTAAAAGCTTCTGTATTTAAAGCATCTCCAACAAGTATTGCAGTTACTTCATCATACTTTTTATGTAGAGTTTGAAATCCTCTTCTTAAATCAGCATTATCCATAGCAGGTAAATCATCATGAATTAAAGAATAAGTATGTAACATCTCTAAACCTAAAGCAACAGGTAGTGCATTTTGTAAAAGAAGTGGTTTATTTGATTTAATTACACTAAGTAATAGCATAGGTCTAAATCTTTTACCACCAGCTTTAAGCATATCGCCTAAAGCCTTTTCAAAATAAGGATGGAAAGTTTTTGATTGTGGTAAATTATTTAATAAATAATCTTCAAAAAGTGTTAGCAGTTTTTTCATAAATTAAGACTTTTGTCCAAAAGAACCAAATCCACCCATCATGTTCATTGCCATCATTTTTTTATTTTCATCTGCTTGTTTAATTACATCATTCATCGCTGAAATTAACAAAATTTGTAATGAATCTTTATCTTCCAATAAAGAATCATCAATTTGTAAATCTATAACTTCTGAGTTTCCATTGATAGAAAGTTCTACCATTCCACCACCAGCTTTTGATGTAAATATTTTATTTGCATTATCTTCTTTGGCTTTATCAGCCATCTCTTGAACTTGCCCCATAATCTCATTTAGGTTGATTTTACTTAAATCAATTCCTTCAAACATGATCACTTCCTACAAGTTCATCAGTAACAGTATCTATGTTATTTTCATCATCAACAATAACAACAGTAGGTTTGTAGTTTTCTAATTCTGTTTCGTTATATGAAGCATAAGCAATAACTATAATTTTATCACCTATTTCTACTTTTCTTGCAGCTGCTCCATTTAGACACATATCTTTACTACCTGCTTTACCTTTTATCACATAAGTAGCAAATCTTTCTCCATTGTTTACGTTTACAATCTCTACTTTTTGACCTACTCTTAATTTTGCTGCCGCCATTAACTCTTCATCTATAGTAATTGACCCAACATAATTTAAGTTTGCATCTGTAACAGTTGCTCTATGTATTTTACTATACAGCATGTCAAATGTCATATATAAATCCCTCTATCTTGATAAATTAATAGGTTCTCCCCAAAATTGATCTGGGATTAAAAATTCTTGTACAGGATTTCCACCTATTATATGTTCTTCCACTATTCTATCTATTTTTTCCTTAGATAATTGGCAGTACATATGATGACCTGGTTCAACTAACATAACTGGTCCCATTTGACATCTTCCTAAACATGATGTTCTGATTGGTTGAACAGGTCCCATTAAACCTTTTTGCATCATAGATTGTGCTAAATGATTAAATAAATCTCTACTTTGTTCTGTAACACATGAAGGCTTTGGCATACCCGGAGGTGCACTTTGTTCACACTTAAAGATGTAAAAAGTTGGTTGAGGAATTGCTGGCATTTCCATTATATTGTCCTTTATATAAGATAATTTTTGTCTGAATTTTAACAAATATTTTTTAAACTATTCTAAAAATAGATTTTTAATAAGATTTTAAAATCTTAAGTAATATACTTTTGCAACTTTTATTCCATAAATAAGGCATTTCATGAAAAAAATTTTATTTTTAATATTTTCAGCAGTGTTACTTTTAGAAGCAGCAAACCCTATTGCAGTGATGAAAACCTCTAAAGGTGATGTAGAGATTGAGTTAAGACCAGACCTTGCACCAAAAGCAGTTGAAAACTTTGTTACCCATTCTAAAAATGGATATTACAATGGTTTGATTTTTCACAGAATCATTAAAAGTTTTATGATTCAAGGTGGTGATCCAACGGGAACAGGTGCAGGTGGAGAATCTATCTGGGGAAAACCTTTTGAGGATGAGTTTGCATCAAATGCAGTTTTTGATAAAGCAGGAATTCTAGCTATGGCAAACGCAGGTCCAAACACAAATGGAAGTCAATTTTTTATAACAACTGTTCCAACTTATTGGCTAAATGGAAGACATACAATTTTTGGATATGTTACAAAAGGTTACGATGTTTTAAAAGCTTTAGAATCTGTTCCAACAACAGGTCAATATAGAGGAAATAAACCTTTAGAAGATCAAAAAATCATCTCAATCACAATAAAGTAGTCTTTAATAAGACTACTTTTAATCCTCTACCAAGTTCTCTTTTAGTTTATTTATATCCAAAATAGATAACAATCTTTCATTTTTTGAATCTTCCAAAGGTGTTACTACACTATTTATAAGAGTATAATTACCCAAAAGATGTTTATCTAATTTTTTGATTCTACTTTTTGAAATCTCTGGAATATCCCCCAAAGAATTTACTAAAATTCCTATATAGTTTTCACTGTTTTCTTCAGGATTTTTAACTATTACTATTTCATTATACTCATCAACTACTGGTTCATAAACGTATTTTTTAATATCTATAACTGCTACTGCTTTTTTGTTATAGATTACTGTTCCTTTAAAATGATGATCACTATTTAATGTTGGTGATAATTCAAGTTTTTTTACACTTACTGTTTCATAAACCTCATTAACATCAACTCCTAGCCATTTACCACCAATATAAAAAGAAGCTATTTCAGCTGGATTATCTATAAGTCCAATTTGAGTTTCACTAAAAAGTTTTTTATTTCCATCTATTTTTAAATTTGCTGAACTAATATATGAAAAAAAGATTGCATAAATATTATTCTCATAGTTATCACTAATCTTATACTCTCTATATCCTTGAGAACATTTTACCCCTATTGCATAATACTTATCATCGTAAATAACTATTTCACTATAAGTTTCTCCATTTGCTAAATTAAAAAATCTATCATCTAATTTTATTTTATCCCCAATATTTAACTCTGGATTTGAAGATGAGATTATCATTTTATCTGCATTTGCATATACTCCAAAAACCTCTTTATTTTTATTCTTATTAAAATTTGGTATAGATTCTTCTAACATTGCTTTAAATTCTGGTTTTGAATCAAAAACTACACCTATGCCACCCAAAAAACTATTGTTTTCTTTAATTGCAGCATAATAGATATATGTAAAATCCTCATCATAAAGTTGAGTTTTTTCAAATTTTGAAACAAAATAATCATTAGTATTTTTAATATCTTTTGTTTTTGTAACAACATCTAAACTCAATTGTTTTCCAATCAAATGTTTTTCATTTTCATTTGAAACAGAGATAATAACTCCATTTGTATCATAAATAAAAAGATTTGTATAAACTGTATATAAAGAGTTGATATATTTAAGAATTTTTTCTAATCTTTTTGAACCTTTTTTATCCAAAATATCAGAAGATAAAACTTTTTTAAACTCATCTGTCAACGCCCACCATCTACAATCATTTGCTCTTTCATAAAGGTTTCTATCCATAATATCAACCATCAATGAAGCTACATATGAAGTGTTATTTAAAACCATTGTTTTTGTAAGATTTGCTATAGAGTGGTCAAATATCTCTTTTGTTTTTTCTCCTGTTGAACTAATCTCATTTAGTAAAGCTCTTGAAAATCCTCTCATACTCTCTCGTCTATCATCTTTAGCTTTATTTATATTTCCATTCCAAACTAGCCTATTTAGATTAGTTTGAATAGCATTTGCTTTAAGTGGAATTTTTTTTAAATCTTCACTAAAGTCATTTCCTTGTTGTAAGATTGCCAATAATATATTTTGATCAATCTCTATACTATCTTCATCTTCTAAAAAAGCATAATTAACAGGAACCATAATATGCCCATACCATTCTTGTCCAAAATATCCTTGATAACCATTTGTTGCACAAGTTTTAGCTAAATAATCTCTACCACCATGAGAGATAAGTTTAAACTTATCATCTAAAATATGTCTAAATTTTGTTCCAAGTGATATATGGTATTTGTCACTACTTGCAATAACTACACCATCACTATCAAGTATCATTAGACACTCTTTATTTCTTTCACTTTTTAAGTTATCAAAAATTGCTCCCATTTCATCTTGAAATCTAAAACACAAAGATAAAATTCCAATTGTTTTTGCATCTTTATCATTGCTTTCTTTTACAACCGAACTATATACTAAACTTTTTTTTCTATATGGTAAAAAATCATGATATTTAAATGTTTCTATATACTCTTCTGTAGAAGTTAATGCCCTTGCAATAATCTCATCTTCTGATTTTTCTATTTTTGCTGCCCTATCATCAAGTTTTACTAAAACATTTCCTTTTGTATCAAAAAGAACAATATCATAATAAACACTATATTTTTGAATATATTCTTTAAATCTTTTTTTGATTTTTTTTGTTTCTAACTTATATTCTTCTTCCTCTTTATCATCTTTTGTTGTCAAAAAGTTTACTATATCTTGATCTGTTGACAAGAAACCTATATCTGCTGTTCTTTCAAATAGGTTTCTAATCAAAATATCTATAGATATTTGAGCTTTAAATCTCATCTCTCTAACTGTTTTTTCTAAAGTTTCATAACTTAAATGTTCTAATAAAGAGTGTGTCAAATCGGTAAAACTATTTTTTGTGTCATTAATATTTGTATTGCTATTTCCAAAATGACTTAATAATGCCAAGTTATCCCAACTTTTAGATAATGAAAGTAGTTCTTGTTTATACTCTTGAACTAACTCCATATGTTTTGTAAATTTGTTTATATGAGACAATGATTGCATTTTTTTATGACTAATCATATTTTTTGTCATAATATACCTTTTGTAATAAATTATTTTAAAAAATTATAATATAAATAGTTGTAAATTTTTGTATTATTATGGTTATAAAGTATACAGTTTTTAAGGGTTTTTCATCTATATTAACGGAGTTTTAAGTAGTTAAGTAGTTTTATCTTTAAAGATTATTTTTATAATAGAAAATTATTATTTAGAACCAAAAATTTTAGCTAAGATATTTTTGTCTCCATGTTGCATAATCTCTTTTTCTATTTTTTCTAACTTTTTAGCTTCATTTTTTGCTTTTTCTTTCCAATAAGCTAATTTTTGAGATATTGATTCTGCATTTTCAATACTATCAAATTTGGTTTTTAGTTTATTTAATTCTTCTTCCAAATCATCTATTTTTACTTCATAATTAACTTTTATCTGTTTACACTCTTTTTCATGTTCATCAAGAAGTGTATCAAGTTTCATATTAAGTCTTTTTACTTCAATTTTTAAATCAGCATTCTCTTTACTTAGTCTTAAAGATAAACTTCTTTTATCATCAACTATCTCAGAATCTAATATATATTTTTTTAACTCTTTTTTTAATCTTTTATTCTCTAATGTAAACTTTTCTGCTGTATAAATATATCTATCTTTATCTGATTTTGCTTTTTGTACTTCATATTGAAGATTTTGTATCTCATCTTTTAGATAATTGATATTTTGTTGTAATTCGGCTACATTTTCTTTGCTTTTTATAAAAATCTCACCTTTGTCTTTGATAAGTGATGTTTGAACCTCTCTTCTTCTTACAACATCTTTTGTTTCATCTTTTTGAATCATCAATGCCCCAGTTATATCACCATTGTTATCCAATGTTGATATAACTATTGTATCAGCTATATAATAACCCTTATCTTTTGTAAGATTTTTTACTTTATCATTAAAAAATCCATTTATCAAAACTGTTTCATATATCTTTTGATAAATTTTTTTATCTAAATCAGGATGTTTTAAACTATCTAATTGTTTTCCTATTAGTTCATCTTCATCAAAACCTGTAATTTTACAGAAAAGCTCATTTACATAAATAATATTCATCTGTTTATCAGTTTTAATAACTATATTGTTATTATAAATAATATCTTTATATTTTTCTAACTCTTTATTTTTTTGTTCAATCATAAAAGACTGATATTTATGTAAAGCTAATTGATTTAAAATCCCCATAAGTTTTTTTATATCTATAGGTTTTATTATATATTCATATACTTTTAAGGAGATTGCATCTATAAGAAGTTGACTATCCGAATAGGCTGTAGCAAATATAACGGGAACATCTTTGTCAAATTTTCTAATTTGAGATACCATATCTATACCATTAAGTTTTGGCATATTAATATCTGCAATTATTACATCAATATTATCTTGTTTATCTTTATAAAGGTTTAATCCATCTAAGCCATTTTTGGCAGTATAAATATTACTAAAAAAATTTGAAAATAAAGAAGAGAGTTCATTTCTTATATTGTCATCATCTTCTACATATAAAATTCGTAATCTTTTTAATAATTCTTTATCCACACCTGCCATTATTGGTTAAACTTCCATTTGTGTAATTAAGTCTATAAATTTTAGGAAATCAAAAGGTTTTAATAAATAGTTATCAACACCTAAATCTTTTGCTTTTTCAATATATTCAGTTTCTGTATGAGCAGACATGATTATAATTGGAATCTTAATATTATATTCATGCATCTTTCTAATCATCTCTAAACCAGTCATTACTGGCATATTTATATCTGTTATAACCACAGATATATCATCATTTGTTTTCATTAAAGCTAATGCTTCTTCTCCATTTTTTGCTGTTAAAAAATTTGCTTGAAGTTTTGTAAGAGTATCTGTAATAATATCAATTAAATCCTCTTCATCCTCAACAAAAAGTAATTTTAACTTTCTAAGCTTTTCAATTTTTTCTTGCATTTAATTTTGCCTAATCTTTTAATTCATCTTTGTGTACAACTGCTTCTATATCCATAATTACTAGCATTTGATTATTTGCTAGTCTTACAAAACCTTTTAAATATTTTGATGGTATTGCTGAACCCATATCAGAAACTGGTGCAAGTGTAGAAGTATCTAATCTTTGTACATCATCAACTTTATCAACAACAATCCCTATCATTCTTTTATCTTTAGTAATTACAGCAATTACTGCTGTATTTTCATTATAAATTGGAGCACCTGTTTTAAACTTAGTTCTAATATCTAAAATTGGAACAACTTCCCCTCTTAAGTTTATTAATCCTTTTACCCATTTTGATGTATTAGGCAAAGTAGTAATATTATCTGGATAAGTTAGAATTTCTCTGATTTTAGGAAGCTCAATAGCATACTTCATTTTACCAAGCTCAAATGTCATAAATTCACTAGTATTTGCGTAATCGATTACTTCTTCATCATGATGACTGTTTATATTTTTTGTTTCCATTAACTCTAGTTCCTTTTTTTTATTTTTAATAACATGAGCTTTAGCTGCATGCAACCTAATTCTTAGTAATTTTTTAACCTGTCTATTTGAGGCAAAAAATAATTACAGCAATAAGCCAAATTATCAAAGCTGTAAATTAGATTTCAATTGATAAAAACTTTTATATTTTATCTTTAGTAAACTTAAATTACTATTGTTTTTCTATAGTTTTAACGGTACTGTATACTATTGTTTTAGGTGTTTGTAGAGTTATTGTATCATTCACTTTTACATCTTCTAATTCTATTATTTTATTATTTATTGAGATTTGAGCATACCCTTTTAAACTTTTTTTATTTGGATGATTATTTTTATAAGCTTCATTCAATAAGATTAAACTATTTTGTTTTGTATTAAAAATTTGTGATAAATAATTTTTATAATTTGATTTTAGTATTGAGATTTGTTCATTTATAAATCTAAATTTTGACTCTAAAGAGTTTTGTTCAAAGTGTCTATATATATTTTTCAGCTCATTCTCTTTTTGAGAAATAATATTTTTTAATCTACTTTGTAATTGCTCTTGTAAACTATCCAGATACATTCTATGCTCATTTATATCAGGAAGTGCTATTTCCATTGCATTTGAAGGAGTGGCTGCTCTTACATCAGCTACAAAATCAGAGATTAAAAAATCAACCTCATGTCCAACAGCTGAGATTATAGGTTTTTTTGCTTCAAAAATTGCAGTTGCAACTATCTCTTCATTAAAAGCCCATAAATCTTCTATACTTCCACCACCACGTCCTACAACAATAAGGTCAACATCTAAAGAATCAGCTATTTGAATCGATTTTACTATACTATATTTTGACTCTTCACCTTGAACTAAAGTGGGTACCAAAATCAATTCGGTTAAAGGCCACCTATGGCTTGCTACTTTTTTCATATCTTCAATAGCAGCCCCTGTTGCAGAAGTAACCAAGGCGATTTTTTTAGGATATTTAGGAAGTTGTTTTTTTATACTTGCCTCAAAATAACCTTTTTCTTGTAACTTTTTTTTCAACTGCTCATAAGCCAGTGCCAAACTTCCTTGTCCCAAAGGTTCTATTTTTGTACACATAAGTTGATAGTTTCCTCTTGGAGTATAAACTGTAATATTTCCATTTATTACAACCTTTTGTCCAACTTCTAATTGAAACTTTAAGAATCTTGCATTTCCTTTAAACATCACACATGAAATAGTTGAGGATTCATCTTTTACAGAAAAATATATATGACCAGAATTATGATATGTTAAATTTGAGATTTCACCTTGTACATATACATTTATAAATGTTGTTTCAAGTATAGATTTTATTTGAGTATTTAGTGTAGATACTGTAATAGGTGGATTCAAGTTTTCCCTTTAATACTAGAAAATTATAATTTTCTAGCTATTATTAAAGTTGAGATTTTCATTGAAAAAGATTTTGTATAAATAGGCTCAAGTCCTGCTTGTTTTAACTCTTTGCATAAATTATCAGTTGTCAAAAATTCATCAATTGAATTAGGTAAATAAGTATATGCTTCTTTATTTTTTGAGATAAGTCCACCTAATGTTGGTAATATTTTATTCATATAAAAATCTGTAAGATAATCAATTGGTGATGTTTTTTCATTTTTAGTAAACTCAGAGATTACTACTAATCCACCTTTTTTTAAAACTCTTGCAAATTCATCAAAAGCCTCTTGTCTTTGAACTACATTTCTTATTCCATATGAAATAGAGATTATATCTGCATAACTAGCATCTAAAGGCATTTGTGCAGCACCAGCTTCAATAAACTCAACCTCTGGAAGTTTTTTCTTAGCTACATCCATCATACCAACACTTGGATCAACACCAATAATATTTTCAAGCTTTATTCCATTTGAATGAGCAATTTTTTGCCAGAACTCTATCATGTCACCTGTTCCACAAGCTACATCAACTATTCTTTCTATATTTTCTTTATCATAAAAACTAAAAGCTTTATTACAAGCTTTATTTCTCCAAGATTTATCAATACCCATACTTAAAACTCTATTAGCAATATCATAAGTTCCTGCTATTTCATTGAACATCGATACAATTTTTTCTTGTTTACCCAATTTATCCCTTTCCTTTTATACTAAAAATTTACCTACTAAAAGACCTACTATAAATCCAATATTTAACATAATAATCAGATATAAATATGATATTTTTTTGTCTTTTTGGGGAAGTTCATTTAAAACTTTTTTTTGTTCAAGAATCGAATCATCTAGTGATCTTCTTGCAAAATCAATATTATCAAAAGAGTTTCGCAAACTAAGCTCTGCTAGCTCCATTCTTTCAACTATCTCTTTTGCTTGTTTAAAAGTCATATCACTCATATTTTAATTTACTACTTTTTAATATCTAACCACATATCTAAGTCATGGAAAATTTTATTTAATGTTCCAAGTACATAATCTTTTGCTTCTGTTTGAATTCTTCTAAAAAACAGATATTTTCTTGCACTTTCAATATCTCCTAACTCTTTTGCTTTCATTGCTTTTGCAGCAAAATCAGAGTTATTGTATGCCATCTCCCACACTGTACTTCCAAGATATCTACTCATAGTGATAACTTTGTCATTTTTAACAGCGAAATATTTTGGATCTTTTACAAAATCACAAATCACAGAATTACTATCAAGATATTTATGACCAAAAAAATTAATAAACTGCTCTTCTATATACTCTTGATCCATAGAAATAGCTCTATTTAATGCAAATAAGACATTCTCTTCAGGATTTTGTTCAATTTTTTTAATTTTTTTCATTGTAGCAATTGCATTTTTACCATCAAGCTCCCCGTCACCTAATGGTATAATCCATTTTACATTCCCAAAAGAACCAACTTTTTTAATCTCTTCTAAAACTAATGTAGAAGTTTTATTCCCACCAACATCTACAATAATTTCATGTTTATCATCCATTAAGATAAGTTCATCTAATTCTGTTATTTTGTTGGTTCCTAGCATTCTTTTATCAACGATTTGTGTTCTTGTAAAAGATTTGCTATCATTATTTTCATCGTCAATTTCGATATATGTTACTTTTTTACCATGTTTTTTATATAAATATGGAGCTATTACTTGCATGGCAACAGTAGATTTACCAACACCACCTTTTGTTTGTGGAATTATAATCATAGTCTAACCCTTGTGATATTATAACTTATGGCTCTTCATAAATTCTACAATCTTACCGTGAAACCTACAATAGAGCATGTTAAGTGAAATCTCAAATCCATAAAGTTGGACAATTTTATCGTAATTTTTATTAATTCCATATTCACACCAAGCTTGTAATTGTTCATAGTTTTCAAATTCATTACCAAAGTAACTTAACAATCTCTTTGTGTATTTATCAACAACCATAAACTCTTTATGGCAGGCATAACATAAAATTGCATCAGCAGTCTCTTCACCTATACCCTTTTGATTTAAAAGCCATTGTCTATCAACATATTTACAAAAATTTTCAAAACTAGAAAACTGTTCTAAAATGTTTTTACTAAGTTGAATTAATCTTTTTGATTTTTGATTTTTAAAGCCACTTGGAGTTATTGCTTCTATTAAAATATTTTCATCTACTTTTGAAAGATTTTCTAAATTTAAAAGATTTAAATTTCTTAGATTATCTAAAGATTTTTCTACATTTATCCATTTAGTATTTTGAGTTAGTATTGCCCCAATTAAAACTTCAAAATCATTATTTGAAGGCCACCAAAAAGAGAGATGATTTTCTAATAAATTTTGCTCTTTTAGATATTTTAAAAGCTCAAAACTATTAGAGATCTTGATTTTTTTAATCAAACATTGCCTCTGTTTTTATAATCTCTTCTTTATTGCAATATTTTTTAAGTTTAAAACACTCTACTGTTTTACCATCAACTATATCCATAACCATTAATTGAAAAACTGATTTACAACTATTTGGTACTTCAAAATGTCCACCTAAACCTGTTGTTGCTTTAATTATTGGTATTTTTTTGTCCATTCCAATAACATTATCTCTACAACCCGTTAATCCAATATCTGTTAAATAAGCAGTTCCATCTACTACTTGTAAATCATCAGTTCCCACATGAGTATGTGTTCCACATATTCCACTAACTTTACCTTGAAGCATCATAAAAATTACTCTTTTCTCACTGGTGGCTTCCCCATGAAAATCTATAAAAATATTTTTTATACCTTCATTATGTAGCCGCTCCACTAAACCTACTGCCCAATTAAATGGATTTTCAACAGTAGGCATGGCAAATTGCCCCATCAAATTAATAACTGCAATTTTTTCATCTTTTACTTCAAAAATATTAAAACCTTTTCCAGGTACACCTTTTGGATAATTATCTGGTCTTAAAACATTGTCAAAATTTTCTAAAATAGCAAACATCTCATTTTTTTTATCAAAGGTATGATTTCCACCTGTTATTACATCAATTCCAGATTTTAATAACTCATTACAATTTTTTAATGTTAATCCAAAACCATGACTTGCATTTTCTCCATTTGCTATTACAAAATCTATATTATGTATCTCTTTTATTTTTTCTAAATTTTCTTTTATAATTTTTCGTCCTGGACGACCTACTATATCCCCAATAAATGCTATTTTCAATTTAATCCTTAAGTTTTATACTGATTTTTTTAGTCTTACTTCAAAGATGGCACCATCATCTTTATTATAAGCTAAAATAGTTCCGTCTTGCTCATCAATAATTTTTTTAGCTATATTTAATCCAACACCCATTCCACTATGTTGTTTTGTACTAACAAATGGATCAAAGATTTTATCTATTATATCCTCTTTTATTCCACCTGCATTATCTTTAAATTTTACAATCACTTCATTATTATGTTCATAAACTAAAATATTAAACTCTCTTTTTTCATAATCTTCAATATTTTTTAATTCATCAAGGGCATTATTTATGATTATAATCCATACTTGTTCAATTCTTTGTTTTTGAATATCTGCAAAAATTTCAAACTTGTTTTTATTTATATCAGTAATTGTAAATAAATCTCCATTTAAATATATTTTTGATATTTGTTTAGATACATTGTATGCCATTGTTAATGAAGTAACCAAAGTTGAATAAATATTAGACTTTTCTTTTGCTACTGATGAACTTTGTGACATCTCTCTCATAGATTCAACAATTACTGCTATTCTATTTATAGCCTCTTCTATCTTTTCACAACCTTCTAACATATCTTTTTTTATTTTAGATTCTGGTAAATCTTCTAAATCCATCAACAATAATTCAAAATTACCCTTTAGATAAGTTAATGGTGTATTTATCTCATGGGTAATTCCTGCTGCTAAAGTTCCTATTGAAGTTAATTTTGCATTTTTTATTTGTTGTTCTTGATGAATTTTATCTTTTTCTATATTTTTCTGCACCTCTTCAAATACCTTTTGTTCTAGGTTTTGATTAAGTTCTTGAAGTTTTCTTTTATCCTCTAAAGAGTTTGTTACTATTAAAATATTTTCTTTATCTGGTAAGATTCTAAAAGAAACATCTAAATATATCTCTTCACTGTTTTTTGTCAAAAAAATCAACTCAACATTTGAAATAGATTCTAATTCTTCTAATTCTTTAAAAACTTCATGTAATAAATTTATACTAGAATTATCAGCAAGTTTGAAAAAGTTTTTTTCAGAAATTTCATCTGTATTGTATTGCAAAATATTGATAAATGCTTTATTGAATTTTTTAAAACTTCCCTCTTTATCAATCAGGGCAATCCCACTATGAGCATTTTGAAAGATTACATTTAATTGTTCTATTTGGTAGTTTAAATCATCGTACAAACTTTCAATTCGTTTTTTATCATCAATATCAGTTCTAATTTCAGTATAAGAAATCAATTCATTATCCTGATTATAATTAGCTTCAATATGGGAAGATATCCAATATTTCACACCTGTTTTTTTGATATTTAATAACTCACCACTCCATATTTTGTTTGTTTTTAAATAATCTACTGCTTCATTAAATCTATTTTGACTTGAACTATGAATCATAGTTTCATATTTATGTCCAATCATCTCCTCTTTTTGAAATCCTGAAACTTTACAGAAATTGTTACTTGCATCTATAATATTCCAATATTTATCCATTTTTAAATACATTACATATTGATCAATAACTTCCAAAGAATCACTTAAAATCAATCTGTTTTTTTGAATAGAATCATTTAATAAATCTTTTTCACTTGCCAATTTCTTATTTATATTTGATAAAGGTGTAGTAAAAATCAATGCCAAAATAAACGCAACAATAAAACTAATATATGCAACCGCATATATTGATTCTTTGTATTTTTTTATAAAATCATTAAAAGAGATATTTTCATTTCTTAAAATAATACTAATATATCTATTGTCATCTCCTATTAAAACTTTTTTAAAATAATAATTTTTTGATACAAAAGAAGAATCAGAAATATATTTTGTAATATTTTTAATACTATTTTCAAGTTTTACCTCTGGATAAAAATAGTTTGTCCAATAATACTTTCTACTTTTATCAAAAATTATATTTGTTTCTTCATCAATAATATAATCTGCAAAACTCAAAGATTTTAAAATCCAATTTACATCAATTTTTAAAACAATTGTATATTCATCACCTTTCATAGCAATATAGATTATAGGTTCTAAAGGAGTTTTAATTTCACCATCAAGTTTGTTTAATTTTATTTCAGAGTTATAAATAGTTTCTTTTTTTAATTTAACAAGTTCAGAAAATATTTCAAAATTATTTATAGTATCATGATATAAACTCTCTTGTACTTGTTTATTGTCTTTCCTAACTCTTATTATCTCTTTTCCAGTAATATTTTTTATAATTGATATTTCATTCATATCAGTACTACTTAATAAAATAGTAGAGAGTTTATCTATTAGTAAATCAACATACATATTTTTAAACTCTTCAGTCTTGTAAATCTCTTTTAATAAATCTTTTTGATGAGTTATTGATTTATTTAGATTTTTTTCATTCTCTTCAACGAGTTTAAAAAAAGAGCCCATCTCTTCTGAATATAATTTTTTATTAAATACACTATATGTAAGATAAAAAGAACTAAAAAAAAGTATGAGTCCAAATACTAAAAAGGCTATAAATAATTTTAATGAAAAACCAATATTCATTATCTTTCAGCCTTTCTTCTATCTTTTGTAATAAGTTTTATATAAAAACAACAACCTTGATTTTCATTTTCAACCCACATATCACCATCACTTTTCTTGATAAGCAGTTTAGCCATATGTAAAGTTATACCATTTCTTAATGTTCCATCTTTTGTACTAAAATCAGCATCAAATACTTTTTGAATAAACTCATCTGGAATCCCTAAAGCATTATCTTGACACTTTACTATTATATGTTCATTATCTTTTAGAACATCTATTTTGATTTTTCCATCTTTTATATTTTTTAATTTTATTTGCTCTATTGAGTTATAAACTATTCCTAAAATAACTTTTCTGAAATCAAAAGATATTCCAAAGGTTTCTAAAGTCTCATCTCCTGATAAAACAACTTTTATATCTGATTCAGATATTGAAGCCAAGACATTTTTAATAACTTCATAAACATTATATTTATCTTGCGCATTACCTTGGGTAAATAAAGCTTTAAAATCATTTAACTGTTTTGATAAAAAGTTTACCTCATTTGTTAATTTAAAAATAAAATTTAACTCTTCATCTTTTTGAATATCTAAATTATTTATTTTATTTTCCATATCCATTAAGATTAAAGATATATTTGATATAGGTTTTCTCCATTCATTTGAGAAAGCATCTAAAATTTGCCCCATTAACTTAACTTTTGATTCATCAACTTTAAAATTATCTCTTGTTTTTATCTCATTTAATTTTAGAAGTAAATCTCTTTTTAATATCTCATTTACTTTTTGCAATTGTTTTTCATCTGTAATATTTACTCTAATAGAACGATATCCTATAATTTTTTCATCATTATCATAAATAGGAAAAATATTTCCTCTTACCCAATAAGAGTTTCCATTTTTATCAATGTTTTTTATCTCACCTTCCCAAACCTCACCTTTTAGGATAGTTTTCCACATTGAATGAAAAAATTTTTTAGAAATATCAGGACTTCTTAACATATTTATAGGTCTTCCTATAATCTCCTCTTTTCTATAACCACTAACTTTACAAAAAGCTTTTGATACATAAGTGATAATCCCTTCAGTATCTGTTTCTGCAACAATTACATGTTTATCTATACCTTTATATAAATTGTTAAATTTAGAATCTGCAATTTTATATCGAATATAATAATAATGGATAAAATATGCCATTACAACAAAAACTATTGATAGAAAAACTATAAAAAAACTATATAAAGTAGAAGCATACCCTTGGTCATCTCTCCAAGTAAATATATAGCCTATCTCTTTATTTGATATACTATTTTTTAAAGGAATAAAATAAAATGATCTAATAAGGTCATTAGTTTGATGTCTAAAAGCAAATTTTTTATTTTGATATAAATTTTTTTGGATAATTTGTAAATCATTTTGAGATATTTTATTTGTGAAATTTTTATTATAAATTGAATCTTCATACATAAATCTATTATCTAATTCAAAATTTTTAAAGGAACTAAATACCTGCTCATCTAATCTATTTTTTAATATATCTTTTTTAAAAATAAAAAGTGTTTGAAAATCATTATCTCTATTTATAGAAAAACTAATTTTTGGCATATTAGCTGTAATCTCTACAAATGCTAAAAGATTAAATTGTTTATCAAACAATGGTCTTATATACTTTAAAGAAGCAGATGTATCACATATAGACATCGAAGAGATTATTTTAAGCTCTTTTTTACTTTTATTTATAAGTTGATGTTCTATATTTTTTTCACTTTTTTTGTAGCCCTTATATTTGCTTTTTAATAAGATATCACCATTAGGCAAATAAAAATTTATCTCTTTTAAATCAAATTTCTTAAAATTATTTAATTTATCTTTGATAGCAAAATACAATTTTTTAGATTTTTTATTTAGTTCTATATCTTCTTTTAAGATATCTGCAATTTGAGTATTTTCAAATAAATGATTATAAAAAATCATTTCAGAAAACTCTTTATTTCTTTGTACATATGTAAAATAAGTTTTCTCTAAATGATTTAAATTATTTGATAAGCTAGTATCTATTTGTTTATTTTTATATTGTATCAATAGCCATAAACTAATAGAAAAAACAAATAAAAATAGTATTAAATAGTTTAAAATTAATTTTCTATTTTTCTGCATCTACATAACTATTTATTTAAAATTTCTATTATTTTACTTTCTAAAATATTTAATGATTGGAAAGGTTTCATTACATAATAAGTTGCACCCTCTTTGTGTGATTTTAATACTTTATCTAAAGTAGAATAAGCAGTCATCATACAAACTTTTTGTTTTGGTTTAACTTCCATAATTTTTTCTAAGACCTCTATCCCATCCATTTGTGGCATCATTATATCCAGTAGAACAATATCGCAACCATGTTGTTTTATATAATCTAAACCTAATATAGGATTTGAATATGTAGTTACTTTATATTTTCCTGATTTTGATAAAAATTTTTCTATTAATCTTAAAATCTCTAATTCATCATCTATTACGACGATTTCTATTTTTGAATTATCCATAATAAATCTCCTTTAGTTAAAAAGTTTATGGGCAGCTTCTTTCATTATTGATTCATTTTTCTCTTCTAATATTCTATCTAAATAAACAAAAACTTTTTCACTTGCATTTTCAACATTTTCTATTTTTTCTTCAATAAGTTTTTTTGAACAAGAAACTTCATGACCAGAACACTCTTTTGCCAAACTATTTGCTTCACTATGAACAATTGAGTGACTACTTTCTAGGTGTTTGTATGATGGAACAAAACTAAACTCTTGTTTTCCTAATCCAGAATCATACCATTTTCCTAATCTACAATTATGATGATCAACTGCGTTAAAGTTATGCTCTCCACCAAAGATTAATTGATACAAGTTATTTTTATAAATAACATGGTCTAACTTAGCTAAGTTTATAAAAATCTTATTTGATACACTTTCAACTTGATATACAGATCTATTTGAGTTTCTTTGGAAACTATTCATTAATTCACATAAAACAACAGTTCTTTCTTTTGTTTCATTTACAACTTTTGAAACCACATCCGAACTTTTTTTAATTTTACCAGTTTCTTCTTGAATAGAATTAACTACATCTTTTATTTGTTTAGCTGCTTCTGCACTTCTATTTGCAAGATTTCTAACCTCTTGAGCTACAACTGCAAAACCTTTTCCAGCTTCACCTGCTGTTGCTGCTTCTACTGCTGCATTTAATGAAAGAATATTTGTCTGGAAAGCTATTTCTTGAATAATATTTATAACATCAGAGATATCTTTACTTTTAGATACTAAAGAGTTAACCACTTGATGTTCTAGTTCAATCTCTTCATATAAATTTTCTGTATCATCTACAATATCATTTGTTAGTTGAAGTCCTTTTGTTGAGCCCTCAGCTGTTTCTTTTGATTCTTTCATCATACTATCAAGTTCATCTAATAAAGATAAATAAGCTTGTTGTGTGGTATTTAAAGATTGTGTCATATTTTTATTATGTCTTTCTAATAAGCCACCATCTTTATTGTCATGTATAGAGGTTTGTTTTAAAGATACGATAGTAAAACCTTCATATTCTTTTGTTAATATTGAAGCTTCACAATCATTTAAAATAACTCTATCACTCTCATTTTTTAACGCTTCAAGTAAAATATTTGCATCTAATTTATGCTCTTTTGCTTTAGTATTATAAAAATAAGGTTTTTCACTACTATCAAATATTACTAACCCTTCTTCTTGAGAAAATGCTGAGGCAATTTTAAAAAGTTCTAAATTTTTTTCTAAATCTTCATTTTTATTATGAGATTTAGAGATTTCAAATACTTTATTTTCTAATTGATTAATTTGTTTATCTTTTTCTTGTATTTGTTGTTTTAAAGAGTTTAACTCTTTTTCTAACTCAACAATTTTTTGGTCTTTTAATTTTGAATTGGCAAAAAACATTATTGTGATACCACCTTTATTTTATAAATTACAAAGGAGATTATAACTTATTTTTATTTTGATAGAGTTTTAATTATAAGTTATTTAAAAGTTTTATTTAAAGATTTACTACATATTACAGCTTCTGAAAATACAACTTGGAAATTATATCCACCAAGTTCTCCTGTGATATCTAAACATTCACCAATAAAAAACAAATCTTTTTGAAGTTTACTTTCAAAACTATTGATATCAATTTCATTAATATCAATTCCACCTTTAGTAACCTCAGCTTTTGAAAAACCAAATGTACCAGCTGGTGAAAACTCATAATTTTTTAATTGTTTAAGTTTTTCTTTTTCATCTTTACTTAAAGAGCTAATAGGTTTATCTTCTAAATCTATAGAGTTTAAAAACTCTAAAAGAAACCTTTTGGGTAAATTTATGGCTGAACTTATTTTTTTATTTCCTTTTAGAAACTTTTCTAAAGATTCTTTTGGTAAAAAATCTATCAAGATTTTCCCTTTTTGCCAATATAAAGAACTATTTAATATAACAGGACCTGAACAACCTTTGTGTGCAAAAAGTAAACTTCCTTCAAAGCTTTTATTCTCAACTTTAATCTCAACATTACATGAAATACCACTTAAGTTTTTAAACCAAAACTGCTCTTTTTGGACAGTAAAACCAACTAATGCAGGATTACACTTATTTACAGTATGTCCAAATTTTGAGGCAATATCATAAGCAATAGAAGAAGCCCCTAAACTCTCAAAAGATAATCCACCACTTGCAATAACCAACTTCTTTGATTCAATGATATTTTTATCAGTTTTTATCTTAAAAATGGCATCATATTCTACATCCAAAACTTTTGTATTTAAAAACTTTTTTGCATGTGTTGTAATTTTTTCAAACATTTTTATTACATCAGTTGAACTATTACAAAAATATGTACCTTTTACAATTTTTGGATTTACTTTAGGATAAACCTCATACTTATTTAAAAACTCTAATAACTGTTTATTTGAAAAATCTTTTAGTATTTTTTTAATAAACTCTTCATCACCTAAATAGTTTGTATGACTTAAATATTTATTTGTGATATTACATTTAGCTCCACCGCTAACTTTTATTTTTGCTCCAATTTGAGTATTGGAATCTATTAAACAAACCTTTTGTTTTTTAAGCTGTGATGCTAGCATCAAACCACTAGCTCCAGCTCCTATTATTGCTATATCGTATACTATTTTTTATCCCTTATGCACTTAAAGATATTTACACCTTCTATGTATTGATATTCAAGTGAATAGTTATTTGCTTTTAAAATATTATGAATAATATAAAGCCCTAATCCAAAAGAGTTTTCTATTTTTTCTTCATTTGCAAAAAATGGTTCATAATATTTTTCTAATTCATATTTTAAAGGTTTTCCAATATTCTCAAAAATAATATCTTCACCATCTGTTTTTATTATTACTTTTTTATCAGGGGAATATTTTATTCCATTATCAATCAAGTTTTTAACTGCAATTGAAAAAAGTTTGAAGTTTATTTCAAGTTTTTTATTTTCATGATGCTCTTCTACTTCATCCTCTTCTACCATCAAAATATCTTTTGCATTATCTATAATATCGTTTAGAAAATAAAACTTTTTATCAATATTTTTAGTTGAAGAGATTAACTCTTCTATAGAAGCAAACTCATTGATAAGTTGTTCTAGTCTTATAAATACTTCTTTGATTTTTTCATCATTTTGTTGATTTCTTTCAATCTCAACTAAAAATTTACCTTTTGTTATTGGTGTTTTTAGCTCATGCATTATATTTCTAATAAAGACATTTCTTGCTTCTTTTATCTGTTTTAATTTTTTTGCAGTTCTTTTAAATTCCATACCAAGCAGTGAAACTTCATCTTTTCTATTTGTATCACAACATTCAAAGTCAAAGTTTTCATCTCCTAAATTACTTACTTTGTCTTTTAATACTTTAAGTGGCATTAATTTTCTTAAAGTTACAAGAAAAGATAATATCAAAGTGATTAATATAATCACAAAAACCAATACAATATATACTCTTGAATCAGTTGTTAAACCATTCCTATCCTCTATTAAAAATGTTCTATTATTTCTTTTTAAATATAAATATTGTTTGTCTTTTAACTGTAATACTCTAAATAAAACATCTCTAATATCTTTTTCAACAATAACATTTGTATTTGGATTATATGTAATTGCATCAATGTCAGCTTTTTTTTCTATAAATATATAATTTAGATTTTCTAAATTTTCAATAAAATTAGGATTTATATCTTTAAATCTAAAATACTGTCTAAACACCATCTTTGAAACAGGAGCATATCTTTCTATCATATGATGTTCTAATCTTTTATGGTTTGAAGTTATTAAAATAGCAAAACTTACTACAACTAAAATTATAGAAATAATAAAACTAACAGTAATAGTAAAAAATATTGATTCTCTATTCATTGTACAAATTTATACCCCATTCCTCTTATTGTATGAAGATATTGTGGTTCTTTTGTATTATCTTCAATTTTTTGTCTAATTCTGTTAATTATTACAGCTAATGAACCTGAATTTTCATAATCAGAATTTAACAAATCTGAGTTTTCAAATATATCTTCCCTACTTATCACAAACCCTTCTCTTTTTATCATCAAAGACAAAACTTCATATTCAGCAGCAGTAAGTTTGATATATTTACCATTTTTTGTTATCTCTTTTTTATCACTATCAAGTTTAAAAATTGCTTTTGTAGAACTATTTTCATCAATATTTTTATGATTAAATCGTCTTAATATAGTTTTTATTCGAACCTCAAGCTCTCTTGGGTCATATGGTTTAGGTAGATAATCATCAGCTCCAAGTTGTAAAGCTGTAACCTTATCAGTTATATCACTTCTTGCACTTGAGATAATAATTGGTATATCAAAGTTTTTAACTATCTCTTTACACACATCCAATCCATCCATTCCAGGAAGTGTTAAATCTAAAATAATTAAATCAAAATGATTTAGTTTTAAACTACTAAGAGCCAAAAATGGCTCTTCATAGTTGGTAACTTCAATATTATATTGTTTTAAATATTGTGTTAATACATCAGCAAGTTCTAAATCATCTTCTACCATTGCAATTTTTATCAAAGTTCATCCTTTTATCCATCATTGCCATTCTTTTTTCAGCTTTTAAATCCATCATTACTTTTAATTGTTCTTTTTGCTCTTTTGTTAAAATTGCATAAATATTTTCAATCATTTGTCCTTTTGATTCTATCATATTATCTCTTTTTTGCTTCATTATTTCTATATATTTTTCTTTATCAAAAGATGTTTTTGAAAATGCTACATTTGTTGTTTGTTTATTTTTCATCATCTCTTTTCTAATCTCAAAAATTTTATTTTTTTGATCAGCTGTCAAATTTAAATTTTTTAATGCTGCAAAAAATGGAGATTTCATTTTTGAATGATATTTTCCCATTTTTTCACTATTCATTTTTTTAGGCATTGAATCACAATATGAATTCATCCCATTTGCTGCAAATACACTTGAACTTAAAACCCCAGTTAATAACACTGTCATTAATATTTTTGTTTTCATCTTTTATCCTTTTTTTATATTAATGAAATTATGACATGGAGATTTTAATCGTCATTAAATGTTATCTTAACCAAATATTAACTAGACATAATGTTTTTTTTAAATTAACTTAATATCTGATATATATTTTTTGCAGTATAATAGAAGAAACAATAAAGATATCATAATGAAATTGTCAAAATCAATCTTCAATTTAATCTTACTAGTTTCTGTACTATCAACTATTTTTATTACTATAATTTTTATGTTATTTCAATTTAATAATTTTGAAAAAGAATCAAAATATATAAGAAATGAATTTCTAAATGCAAAAAAAGATTTACTAAAAAAAGAGATTTCTTATGTTTATAATTATATTGAATATCAAGAAAAAATCAAAAAAAATTTAATACAACAAAGATTAAAAAATCGTGTTAACCAAGCATATAATATTGCAAAAAACATATATGATAAAAATGTTTCAAAAGTTTCTAAAGAAGAGCTACAATATTTAATTGTTTCTGCATTGAAAGAGATATCTTATGAGAATAATAGACAATATTTTTTTATCAATAGCAATGATGGAAGAGCAATTTTATTTAACAAAAAATCTTTTTTAGACACCCAGAAAAATATTTGGGATTTTCGTGATCTAAAAGGTAATTACATAGTTCAAAAACAAAGTGAAATTGCATTAGAAAAAAATGAAGGTTTTATTCGAAACTATTTTATAAAACCAGATTTAAAAGATGATAAACAATATCCTAAATTAAGTTTTGTTAAAAATTTTGAAGAGTTTAACTGGCATATTGGAATGGGTGAATATTTAGATGATTTTTTATTTGAAAGTAAACAAGAGATTTTAAAATATATTGCTTCAATTAGATTTGGAAATGATGGATATATTTTTGTTAATAGAATTGATAAAAAAGCTTTAGTTTTTGATGGAACAAAGTTAGATAAACCAAAAGATTATCCAAATAGTGAGTTATTTGAAAAACAACTTCAAGCAGTAAAAAATAAAAATGGAGATTTTATATTTTATCATTTTAAAAAATTAAACTCTGAAAAAAAATATCCTAAGCTGGCTTTTGTAAAAACTTATGAAAATTGGAACTGGATTATAGGTACAGGAATTTATATAGATGAGATAGAAACACAAATCGAACAAAGATCTCATGAACTTAAACAAAATATAATATCTCAATTAAGTATTATTGCTGTCATTTTAATATGTACAATAATATTTGTATATTTTATTTCAAAAAATTTAACCCTAAGATTGACCCATAACCTTAATACTTTAACCCATTCTTTTAATGAATCATCAAAAAATCTCTCTATTATAAATATAGAAAAACTAACATTTAAAGAGTTTAAAAAATTAGCATATAGTCTTAATCAAGTATTATTTGCAAGAAATGAAACAGAGAAAAAATTAAAAAATTATATTGATATAGTTAATAACTATGTTATAACCTCTTCAACAGATGAAAATGGAATTATTACAGAAGTTAGTAAAGCTTTTTGTGATATATCTGGTTTTTCAAATGAGGAACTAATAGGAAATAATCACAATATAGTGCGACATCCAGATATGCCTAAAAAAATTTATGAAAATTTATGGAACACTATAAAAAATGGACAAGTTTGGAAAGGGGAGCTAAAAAATCTAAAAAAAGATGGCTCTTATTATTGGGTAGATATAGTTATAGAACCAATATTGCAAAACAATGAAATTATTGGTTATACTGCAATAAGACAAGATATTACAAATAAAAAAATAGTTGAATATTTATCAATTACAGATGAGTTAACTAAACTTTACAATAGAAGATATTTTAATATAAAAATAGAAGAGGAGCTAAATCGTGTAAAACGGGATAATCTACTTTTATCTTTTATTATACTTGATATAGATTATTTTAAAAATTATAATGATACTTATGGTCATCTATTAGGTGATAAAGCTTTAAAAGATGTTTCAGAAGTATTAATTAATATGACAAATAGATCTAGTGATTTTGCTTTTAGGTTAGGTGGTGAAGAGTTTGGACTGATTTTAATCAATCAAGATAAGAAAAATGTATTTGAGTATGCACAAAAGATTAGACAATCAATAGAAGAGCTTCATATAGAACATAAAACAAGTAAAATATCAAATAATTTGACTGCTTCAATAGGTATTGTTACTAGAAATGGAAACGATATAAAAGATAGCAATGAGATATATAGATTAGCTGATGAAGCTTTATATATTTCAAAGAGAAATGGTAGAAACCAAGTAAATGAGTTATAAGATATGAATCTTTTATCAAAAAAATTTTTATTGTTTATTATCATCATTGAAATAGTTTTTTCTTCAATATTTGGTATGTATATCTATAATGAAGAGAGTTCACAAATAAAATCAAAATTTAAAAAAGATGTTGATGATAAAATATCTATTTTAGATATGGAACTTTTACTTAAAAATGAAGCTTTATATTCTTTAAGGGGAGTTTTTGATAATTCTGATTTAGTGACTTATCCTGAATTTAAATCCTTTAGTAAACAAATTTTAGAAAGGCATCATAGCATCAAAGCTTTAGAATGGGCTCCTAAAATAGTAGATGATGAAAGACAATTTTATGAAGCACTTTTAAAAAAAGATTTTCCACTATTTGAAATCACTCAAATTGATACAAAATCAGAGAAACTTATAAAAAGAGAGATATCATCATACTATTATCCTATTTTATACTTAGAGCCAATAAAAGGAAATAAAAATGCATTAGGTTTTGATTTGGCTTCTGAGAGTGTTAGATTAAAAGTTTTAGAACAATCTGCACAAAAAAATAGTTTACTCTCAACTTCTTTGATTGATTTAGTGCAAAATGATCACAGTAAAAAAGGCTTTTTATCAGTATTACCTGTTTATGAAAAAAAATCTTTAACAGAAAAAAGTAGATTAAAAAATGTTTTAGGATTTGTTATTGCTGTTTTTGATGTTGAACCATTAATTACTAATGCTATTCATAAAACGCACACAGATGGAATAAACTTTATAATATATGATATTACTGATGGAAAAAATGAATTGATATATAAAACACCAAATAAAGATGTAAAACAAAAAGATAGTTATAAATATGAAAAAATTCTGAAAAAATATGATGGTAGAATATGGAAAATTGTTGCTTATCCTACAGAAAAATATGTTAGTGAAAGAAGAACTGTTTTACCATCTATGATTATTTTAATTAGTGTTATATTTATCCTTTTTACAACTTTTTACATAAATCTAATTATTCAAAGAAATAAACAAGTTGAAAGAAAAGTACAACAAAGAACAAAAGAATTAAATAAAGCAAATGAGAAGTTAAAAGAGATTTCAAGAACAGATTCATTAACAAATATAGCAAATAGAAGATTTTTTAATGAAGTAATACATACAGAATGGTATAGAGCTATTAGGGAAAAAACAACTATATCTTTGATGTTAATTGATGTGGATTATTTTAAACTCTTCAACGATAAATATGGACATATTCAAGGAGATGATTGCCTTAAAAAAGTTGCCATGTGTCTAAAAACTTCTTTAAATAGAAGTTCTGATTTTTTAGCTAGATATGGAGGAGAAGAGTTTGTAGTAATATTACCTAATACAAATGATGCAAATATAGTTGCACAAGCTTGTAGAAAAAATATAGAAAACTTAAAAATAGAACATGAACTATCAGAAGTTTCTAAATATGTAACCATAAGTATTGGTATAACATCAATCTCACCTAATGTAAACTCTAGTCTTACAAATTTTATAAACCAAGCTGATAAAGCCTTATATGAAGCAAAAGCGAAAGGAAGAAATTGTATATCAATTGTTTGATAACTTTTCTTTTTTATCTCTTTTTATAGTTCATCTTCTAGCCAATACTCTAAAAGATTTCTAGCAATGGCAAACTTTCCTGGGAGAGTAAAATTTGTACTCTCCCCTTTTAAAACCATTTTTAATTCATCTTTATGAACCCACATTGCATCATTTATCTCATTTTTATCTATATTTAACTCTTTTGAAATAGCTTCAACTTTCATACCAACCATTAACGTTGAAGGGAAAGGCCAAGGTTGAGAAGAGATATATTTTACATTTTTACCTTTAACTGCAACCTCTTCATAAAGCTCCCTTAAAGCTGCATTTTCAAAACTTTCTCCTGCTTCTACGTAACCAGCTAAACAAGAGTATCTATTCTCTACAAAATTAACCCCTTGACCTAATAAACAATAATCACCAGAAGTAACTAACATAATAACAACAGGGTCAATTCTAGGGAAATGCTCCTTTTTACAAATAGGACAATCTCTTCTTGCTCCAAGTTTTGCAAAAACTGTTTTTTCTCCACATGAAGCACAAAACTTATGGGAGTCATGCCAACTCAATAAAGAACAAGCTTGAGCTATAATTCCTAAGTTTTTTTCTTCACAAAAATCAAAACTAGTAAACTCTCGTAAACCAATTTTTGATAAAAAAGAGTTTTGTTTTAAAGTGATTGCAAAATAGTATTGTTCTTTATATTTTCCTAAGAAAACAACTTCTGTAGTATCAATTTTATATTTGTCAATTATATCTCTTTTAAAAAAATACTCTTTTGCATTTTTATCTATATAAATATTTGTTCCCTCAAAAAATACAAATACACTTTTTGAACTATCTATATAAGAGTTAATTTTTGACTCCTCTTCCTTTAAAGAATCAAATCTTTCCAAAGGAGTTTGTGAAAAATATGGTAGTATTTGTTTCACTTTTATCCTTATTGATTATCTTGGGTATTTATCATCCAGATTGAAAAAATATCTATATAGTTCCAAAAAGATTGTTTCAAATCATCAGGTAAATCTAAAGAGCTTAAAATCATAATATATGATTCTAACCAGATTCTTCTAGCTTCCACAGTTATCTCAAAAGGTGCATGTCTAGCAACCATCCTTGGAGCTCCTCTATTTTGGTCAAAATATCTAGGCCCTCCACAAATTTGTATAAAAAAATCAGCCGAGTGTTGTTTTGCCAATTCAAAACCTTTTTCACTAGGGGGAAACAAACCTCTAATATTGCTTTGTTTTAATAAATCGTAATGATCAGAAATCATCTTTCTCATCCCCTCTTCTCCAAGATACTCCAAGATTTGAGGGTTTGGTAAAACCACTTCTGGTCTTTGCCCTATTTGGGCTGGTGTTATAATATATTGCATAAAATTCCTATAAATTGTTTAATTTCTCTTTATTTTAACCAATCTATTGTTGGTTATGTTTGAAATTAACTTTGTAAAAAAAGTTTTAAGAAAAAAACTATTTTAATATAATATAGACTATAACTCTTTCGTCTCAATTGAAAAACAATATATAAAACCTATTTTATGCCGTCTATCTCTCTTGTGATAGTAGTATTGCATAACCTCAATTGTTGAAAAACTTATTAGTTTCATACCATTGAGTTAAAGAAAATATTTGAGTCAAAATTTCCAATCCATTTTAACAAAATTCTTGTTCAGCAACATATTCATAAGATGGTAATTTTTTTTAATACCAATAGTAAAATATATAATATCATTAGCTTGACCTTATAATGCAAATCGTCATTTCGACGAAGCTAATCTAAACATCTATTTAATAGGTTTTACAAAAGTATTATGGGCTGATTCTTTTCACATTTATCCTTTGTTGTAATAAATTTACAACAAAATAAGTAAATGTTTGAGTATAGCTTTATATTAATTATAAATAATTTTTTTGTCTTTACGTTCCAGTATATTTAATTTTTTATTTTGTTTATAATATATTTCATTAGGGGACAAAAATATTAATTCAACATTTTTAATTTCTCTGTTAACTTTTCCTATATATTCTATATTAATATTT
>QKDL01000040.1 GCA_003252105.1 Arcobacter sp. | reverse complement strand
ATGATTTTAGCAGCTTTAAGAGCAACTGGAATCTCAAAATACAAAGAAAATGAACTAACAAGAGATCATACAGAAAGAATGTTAAAAGGGATGGGTGCTGATATTTTCACAGATGATGAAGGATATATAAATATCAACCCTCTAACAGGTCATTTAAAACCGCTTAATATTACAGTTCCAACTGATCCTAGTTCAGGATTTTTCTTTGCTGTAGCAGCTGCAATTACTCCAAATTCAAGAGTAGTTATAAAAAATGTTACACTAAATCCAACAAGAATAGAAGCTTATCAAGTTTTAAAAAAAATGGGTGCAACTGTTAACTTTATAGAAAAAGAGAATATATATGAACCAATTGGTGATATTGAGATTTGTCACAATGAACTAAATGGTGTAGAAGTTAGTGAAAATATCTCTTGGCTTATTGATGAACTTCCAGCATTATCAATTGCTATGAGTTTAGCAAATGGTAAATCAATTGTAAAAAATGCTGCAGAGCTTAGAGTAAAAGAATCAGATAGAATAAAATCTGTTGTTACAAATCTAGCTAAATGTGGTGTTACATATACAGAATTTGAAGATGGATATGAAATAATAGGTGGAGAGATAAAAGAAGCAACAATTGATTCTCATGGTGACCATAGAATTGCAATGAGTTTTTCAATTGCTGGACTTATTTCAGGTATGCAGATAAATGACACAGATTGTATCCTAACCTCTTTCCCAAACTTTAAAGAGATTTTAGACTCTTTAAAAGCTTAAAAATAACCAGTGAGTAAAAATACAAAGTTTATTTAAAGATAATTTTACTATCTTTCTAAAAATATAAAATAAATAGTCCTTTTAAAAAGGACTCCTTTTAAGGATAGAGATTGAAAGTTAAACTAGCATCATCATATGGTTTTTGTTTTGGAGTAAAAAGAGCTATAAATATAGCACAAAATTATAAAAATTCCGCAACAATGGGTCCATTAATTCATAATCAAAATGAAATTGATAGATTAAAACAAGATTTTAATGTAGGATTATATAATAATCTAACTGATGTAAAACCAGACGATACAGTTATTATTAGAACTCATGGTATTCCAAAAGATGAACTAAAAGAGCTAAAACAAAAAAGTCAAAAAGTAATAAATGCAACTTGCCCATTTGTTACAACTCCCCAACAGATTGTAAAAAAAATGAGTGAAGAGGAATACTCAATAGTTATATTTGGAGATGAGATGCACCCTGAAGTAAAAGGTGTAAAATCTTATGGTAAAGACTTAAATGATGTTCATGTAGTTTTAACACCTGAAGATTTAGATAAAATAAATTTCAAATATGACAAGATAGCTACTGTTGCTCAAACAACTAGAAAAAAAGAGATTTATTTAGAAATTGTAAACGCATTAATATTAAAAAACAAAGAAGTTAGAGTATTTAATACAATTTGTGATGCAACATTTGAGAATCAAGATGCAGCAAGAGAACTCTCAAAAGAGGTTGATATCATGATTGTTATAGGTGGTAAAAACTCTTCAAATACGAAACAATTACACTACATTTGTGTTGATAATTGCAAAGATTCATACCTGATTGAAAATGTTAATGAACTAGATTCATCTTGGTTTATAAATAAAGAACTTTGCGGTATCACAGCTGGTGCTTCAACCCCTGATTGGATAATTCAACAAGTCGTAAATCAAATAGAAAAATATTAAATTATATATTTTAAGTAAACATTCGCTATAATCTTCACCATTTAATAAAACGGTTAATACGAAGGAATAAAATGGGTATCGATGATATAGAATTAGGTGAAGACTTTGACTTTGAGCAAATGCTTAACGAGTCTTTTGAGAATGCTGAAAATAACTCTGTAGTTGATGGTGTAATTGTTGAAATTACTAATGATAGTGTACTTGTAGATGTAGGTCAAAAAATTGAAGGTAAGTTAAATCTTTCTGAGATTACTATCAACGGTAAAGTACAATTTAAACAAGGGGATACTATCCCTGTAATGTTAATGGGAAATAAAGGTGAAAGACCTTCAATTTCTTATAAAAAAGTTTTACAAAAAGAAAAATTTGATAATTTTGTAAAAGAGCATGGTGAAAATGTTGAAGATGTAACAATCGAAGGTAAAATTGTTTCTGTAAAAAATAGAGGTGGTTTTATTATTGAAGATGAGTCTGGATTAGAATATTTTATGCCAATGGCTCAATCTTATCTAAAAGCTCAAGGTGCTGTAGGTAAAAAAGTTAAAGCAAAAGTTTTAAAAATTAATACTGCACAAAACTCTATTATTGTATCAAGAAAAAAACTTATTGAAGAATCAAAAAATCAAAAAGATGCAAAAGTTCAAGAGATTTTAGAAAAAAATGAACCAATTATTGGAACAGTTAAAAAAATCACTTCTTATGGTATGTTTATAGATTTAGGTGGAATTGATGGTTTAGTAAACTACAATGAAATCTCTTATAAAGGACCAGTGAACCCTGCTAACTATTATGGTGAAGGTGATGAAGTTTCTGTTATCGTACTTTCTTATGATAAAGAAAAACAACACTTAAGTTTATCAATTAAAGCTGCTTTACCAAACCCTTGGGAAGAGATTAAAGATGAATTAGAAGTTGGAGATACTATTACTGTTACTGTTTCTAATTTTGAATCTTATGGTGCATTTGTTGACTTAGGAAATGATATTGAAGGTTTATTACATATTTCTGAAATTTCATGGAATAAAAATGTAAAAAATCCAAAAGATTTATTAAATTTAGGTGATGAAATCAATGTTGAAGTTATTGAACTAAATGTTGAAGAAAAAAGATTAAGAGTAAGTTTAAAAAATTTACAAGAAAAACCTTTCTCTAAATTTATTAAAGATAACAAAGTTGGAGATGTAGTTAAAGGTAAAATTGCTACATTAACTGATTTTGGTGCATTTGTTACAATTGGTGAAGTAGATGGTTTATTACATAATGAAGAAGCATCTTGGGAATCAAATGCAAAATGTAAATCACTTTATAAAAAAGGTGATGAGATTGAAGTAAAAATTATTAAAATTGATAAAGAAAAAGAAAATATCTCATTATCTATTAAAGAGATAGCTGATTCTCCTGCAAAAACATTCCAAGACAATCACAAAATTGGTGATATTGTTAAAGGAAGTGTAAAAGATAAAAAAGATTTTGGTATTTTTATTAAACTTGATGATAATTTAGATGGTCTAATTAGAAATGAAGATTTTGGTCCTTTAAATGCTGAAGAAGTAAAAATTGGTGATGAACTAGAAGCAGTTGTTGTAAATATTGATGTTAAGAAAAATAGAGTTAGATTATCAATCAAAAGATTAGAACAACAACAAGAAAGAGAGATGCTAAAAGCAGTTAATGATGATTCATCAATGACTTTAGGTGATTTATTAAAAGATCAAATTAAATAATTTAAGGATTTTTATAAAATGAATAAACAGACTATTGTAGTTTGCGATCATATTCATGAAGATGGTTTAAATATCTTAAAAAACTGTGAAGATATTAACTATGTTTATGCAGCAGATATAGATAAAACAGCTTTATTAGATGTTATAAAAGATGCAGATGTTGCAATTACAAGAAGCTCAACAGATGTTGATGAAAAATTTTTAAATGCAGCAACAAATTTAAAGGCAGTTATCAGAGCTGGTGTTGGTTATGACAATGTTGATATGGAAGGGTGTAGCAAAAGAGGAATTATAGCAATGAATGTTCCTACTGCAAATACTATTGCAGCAGTTGAACTTACTATGACTCACATGCTTTCTTGTATGAGAAAATTTCCTTATGCGCACAACCAATTAAAATCTGATAGAGTTTGGAAAAGAGAAGACTGGTATGGTAATGAACTTTTCGGTAAAAAACTTGGTGTAATTGGTTTTGGTAACATTGGTCATAGAGTTGCATTAAGAGCAAAATCATTTGAAATGGATGTAATAACTTACGATCCATATATTCCTTCAACAAAAGCAACTGATTTAGGTGTTACTTATACAACTAACTTTGATGATATTTTAGCTTGTGATATTATCACAATTCACACTCCAAAAAATCAAGAAACAATTGATATGATTGATGAAAAAGAAATCGCTAAAATGAAAGATGGTGTTATTCTTATTAACTGTGCAAGAGGTGGTTTATATAATGAAGATGCTTTATATAACAATCTAAAATCTGGAAAAATTGCAATGGCTGGTATTGATGTATTCAAAAAAGAGCCTGCAACAGATAATAAACTTTTAGATTTGCCAAATATCACTGTAACTGCTCACTTAGGAGCTAATACAAAAGAATCTCAAAAGAAAATTGCAATTCAAGCTGCTCAAAATGCAATTGAATCTGCAAAAGGGATTGCATATCCAAATGCACTTAACCTTCCAATTGATGAAAGTAAAATTCCTTCATTTGTTAAACCATATATTGAATTAACTCAAAAAATGGCATATTTATGTGCACAATTTGATAAATCACCAATTAGATCAATCTCTGTTTGTGCACATGGACAAATTAAAGAATATTTAGATTCATTATCTACTTTTGCAACTGTTGGAGCTTTAACAGTTTCAGGTGGGGATGAAATCAATTATGTAAATGCAAACTTTATTGCTGAAGAAAAAGGTATCACTTTTGATACTTGTGAAATCAACCATTGTAGTGGATATAGTAATAAAGTTACTATTAAAATCACTACATCAAAAGGTGTAAATACTATCTCTGGTACAGTATTTGATGAAGATGTATTAAGAATCGTTGATCTAAATGGCTTTGATTTTGATATTGAACCAAAAGGAAATATGGTTTTACTAAGAAACTCTGATATTCCAGGATTCATTGGTCAAGTTGGTAAAATAATGGGAGATAATAAAATCAATATCTCTGATTTTAGACTAGCACGAGGAAAAGATTCTGCTCTTGCTGTAGTGTTAGTAGATGAATCTATTAAACAAAATATTTTAGAACAAATTAATAATTTAGAAGCAACAATTTCTGTTGCATATGCAGAGATTTAGGAGAAAACATGGCAAATATTGGTATGAGTGAATTAAAAAAAGGTCTTAAAATAGAGCTTGATGGAATTCCATATAAAATTACTGAATATCAACACGTAAAACCTGGGAAAGGTGCTGCTTTTGTTAGATGTAAAATCAAATCATTTATCAATGGAAAAGTTATTGAAAAAACTTTCCATGCAGGTGATAAATGTACAACTCCTGATTTACAACAAAAACAAATGCAATTTTTATATGATGATGGTGAATTATTACAATTTATGGATAATACAACATATGAACAAATTGGTTTAACTTATGACCAAGTTGGTGAAGCATTTGATTGGATTATTGATGGGATGTCAGTTGATATGATGTTCTTTAATGGAAAAGCAATCACTGTTGAACCTCCTATGACTGTTGAACTTAAAATTGTTGAAACACCACCTAACTTTAAAGGTGACTCACAAGGTGGTAAAAAACCAGCTACTTTAGAATCTGGTGCAGTAGTTCAAATCCCTTTCCATATAGTGGAAGGTGATGTTATCAAATGTGATACAAGAACTGGTGAGTATATAGAGAAAGTAAAATAAAAAGTAAAAGGCAAAAGCTTTGTCGCAGAAACTCTGCGATATGGCTTTCTTTTCCTCAGTCACTGACTACAGTCAGCTCCTTCGTCAAATAAATCCCTATCTTGGTTTCTACAACAAATCTTTACCTTTTGAAGTATAATATTAAGAATCTAGTTTTTTTAAGTATATAATTTTTTCATTTCCAATGAAATTTTCATGGATAATTTCAAAATCTATATCTATATTTTCATCTTCAATATTCATTCCAAATCTGAATTTTGGGTTTACTATTAATACAATGTAGTCTAGTTTCTCTTTTAAAAGGTTTAGTAGTTTATAGCCACCCTCTACCATAACAAATTTATGGTCTAATAGGTCAAGGATATTATCACTTATTTTGACTTCTCTATTAGGTATATGAAAAAGTGGTATTGTATTGTCAAATACTTTTTTTTGTGAGTATATTAGTACATTTGGTGCACGCCCTGCTATATATCTAGCATCTAGTGTTGGTTTATCAGTTCTTACTGTATTTCCTCCAATTGCCAGTAAGTCTAGTTTATCTCTTATTGCATGTACATATGCTTGTGATGAATTTGCAGAGATTTTTCCGTCTATACAACCATTTAGTGTTTGTGCCATTTTAAAAAAGATAAAACTTGATCTTGTCCATTTAATAAAGGGTAATAAAAGCTCATATCCTTCTTTTTTCATACATCCTAGTACCACATCTATATTTGCATCATTTAGTGTTTTTATACCACCTGATGCTTCTTTATTTGTATCTTCATTACTGATAACTACTCTTTGGGGTTTTAACTCTTTTAATAGATTTGCACAAGCTGGTGTTTTACCTATATGATTACATGGTTCAAGTGTTACATAAATAGTACAATCATTAAAAAAATCATTATGGTTTTTAATTAAATATTCATGAATATCAAAAGAGTTGTTTTTTGTTTTTAATACATCATTTGGATAGTATTTTAAGAAGGCTGCTTTTAGAGCATTTACTTCTGCATGAGGTTGACCAGCTTCTTTATGTGCTTCAATAGCTAAAATTTCATTTTGATTTTTAACTACAACACAACCAACAGCTGGATTTGGATAAGTTAAGAGTTGGTATTTCCAAGCTTCATCAATGGCTAACTTCATAAAGAAGTTATCATCAATTTTCATTGAAAATTCCTACCACTCAAAATATGTTGATGCAGAAGAGATTTCATCATAAGTCACTATCTCTTCTCCATGTTCAGTCTTTATTTTAATTTCATTATCATCAGCACCTATAAGTTCACCTTTGATAATATTTTTCTCAAAATCTTTTAATTTTATTTTTTCGCCAATTGATGCTTTAAAATGTCTAGGGTTTTTCAATTTTCTCTCAATTCCAGGAGAACTAACTTCCAAATTATAAACTCCACTCATTGGTTCATCTAAATCTAAAATAGGTGAAATCATTCTACTAACTTCAGCACATTTATCTAAATTTACTCCATCTTTTGAAGTAATATAAACTCTAAAAATATTTTTATCATTCTCTTTTGTAGTTACTATATCATAAACTTCAGCACCACAACCTTGAACTGCTAATTCAATTGATTCTTCTAAATTCATTATTCACTCTTTTTTGATTTTTCTATTTGTCTAAATAGATCTTCTATACTCTTCGAACTCTCTAATGAAGTGTCATTTATAAACTTAAATGTTGGACATTTATACCATCCAGTAGCACTTAAAACATATGTTTTTATTCTTCCATTTGCTTTTGTAAGTAATGAGATAACTTGGGGTATCTCTTTTTCAGAAAAATCACTTCCATCAAAATATACTGTAGCATCGTATTTACCATTTTTACAATTTACCCCTGTAATTGGCAAAGAGTTTATTCTGCTATCACTTAGAGTTGATAAAGCTTCTGGTATCAACTCCATAAGTAAAGATTCTGTTCTTTGTAGATTAATACTTTTCAATCTATTATTTCCTAGTTATCGTCAATATGAACTTTTTCTTCAATTTGTATAAATGTTTCTATAAAATCTCCAACTTTAATATCATTGAATTTTTCAAACATAATACCACATTCATAACCATTTGCAACTTCTTTAACATCATCTTTAAATCTTTTTAAACTAGAGATTTTTCCTGTATAAGTAACAACACCATCTCTAATAATTCTAGCATGACCACCTCTGATAACTTTACCATCAGTTACTAAACATCCAGCAACCGTTCCAATTTTTGGTACAACAAATGTATCTCTAACTTCAGCTTGTCCAGTATTCTCTTCTCTAATTACTGCACTCATCATACCAGAAAGTGCATCTTTAACATCATCAATTAAGTCATAAATAATACTATAAGTATTAATAGCAACACCATCTGCTTTTGCTTTATTTTTAACAGCACCTGTAGGTCTTACATTAAACCCTAAGATAATACAACCTTCTGATGCACTTGCAAGTACAAGGTCAGATTCAGTAATCCCACCAACAGCTGCATGGATAACTTTTACTTTAACTTCTTCATTTTGAATTTTTTCTAAGCTACCTTTAATTGCTTCAAGTGAACCACCAACATCAGTTTTAATAATCACTGGAAGTTGTTTAATTTTACCTTCTGCAATAAGTCCACTCATCTCTTCTAATGAAACTTTTGTAGATTTACTTAACTCTTTTGCTCTTGCATGCTCTGCTCTAGTTGTTGCAATCTCTCTTGCTTCTTTATCTGAGTTTTGTGCAACCATAATAGCACCAGCAGCTGGAACTTCATTTAAACCTAAAATAGAACCTGTTTCAGAAAGTCCAAGTTTTTTTACTGGTTTACCCATATCATCTGTAATTGCTTTTACTCTACCATATGTAGTATCACAAACAATATTATCTCCTACTTTTAATTCACCATTTTGAACAATAACAGTTGCAACAGGACCTCTACCTTTTTCCAAAGAAGACTCTACAACAGTTGCTTTTGCTTTTGCAGTTGGATCCGCTTCTAACTCTAAAATTTCTGCTTGTAAAAGAATATTTTCTAGTAAATCATCAATACCTTCACCAGTTAAAGCAGAAACACCAATAAATTCAACATCTCCACCCCAGTCAACTGGAGTCATTTCTCTTTCAGCCATTTGTGCTTTTACCATATCAATATTTGCAGTTTCTTTATCTATTTTATTTATTGCAACTATAATTGGACATCCAGATGCTTTTGCATGTGAAATAACCTCTTCTGTTTGAGGTTTAACTCCATCATCTGCTGCTACAACAATAATAATAATATCTGTAACACTTGCACCTCTTGCTCTCATTGAAGAGAATGCTTCGTGACCTGGAGTATCAACAAATGTAATCTTTTCACCATTTTTTTCTATTGTATAAGATGAAATATGTTGTGTAATTCCACCAGCTTCACCTGCTGCAATTTTTGAGCTTCTAATTTTATCTAATAATGATGTTTTACCATGATCAACGTGTCCCATAATTGTAACAACAGGAGGTCTTTTTACAAAATTTGTATGGTCAATCTCTTCTTCTTGATACTCTTCTACATAGTTTACATCTTCTAAAGCATCTTTAACTGTAACTTCAATACCAAACTCTTCTCCAAGAATCTCTAACTCATCTTGTTTTAAAAAGTCATTTTTGGTAACCATCATACCAAGTCCAAAAAGTACAGTAATCACTTCTGCTGGTGACTTACCACAAGCTTCTGCAAATTCGTAAACTCTGATATCTTCAGGTATAGTAACCTCAGTAATTTGAGTCTCTTCTCTTACTTGTTTTATTCTTTTCTTTCTTTTCCCTCTTTGTAATCCTTGTGGTCTATTTCCAAAAGCAGCAGGTTTAGAACTTCTTGATTGTTTTTTATTATCTGTATTTTGTGGTTTAGGCTCATCAAAAATTTTAGAAGTATCAGTTAGTCCCATATCTAAAAGTACAACTTCTTCTCCTAACAATGATTCATCACTACTATTTGAGAATTCATCTGCATTTCTATCGATTTCAATAACTTTTCCATGTTCATGAGCTTTTGCGATAGCTTTCTTTTTCTCTTTTTTCTTTTGAGAAAGATTTTTATCATCTAGTAATTTTTCTTCTTTTTCATCAGAGATATCATTACTTCCTAAAATTTCACTAAGTGATTTCATAGCTTTTTTAGATTGTACTTCATTTCCAGCTATAGGTGTATTTTCAATGGCAGTTTCTACATTCTCAACTTTTGGTTTTTTCTTTTTAATAATTTTTAAACCTCTTCTTTTAGGCACTACTTTTGATGGAGATACACTTTTTAAAGGTTTAGTTCTATTTTCATCTTCTTTTTTCTCATCAGATTCAGTTTTTTCAATAGATAGATCAGTTCTTTCTACACTTTTTATCTCTTCTACTTTTGAATCTTCAACAGTTTCTATTTCTTCTTTTACTTCTTTTTTTTGTACAGATTTTTTAGCTTTTTGCGCTGGCTTTTTTACTAATCTCGAACTTTTTCCAGTCATAATATAGTTTGCTATCTCTTCTGCATCCTCAAATGAAACTGCACTTTGCGGTGATTTTAAATCAATTCCCAAATCTTTAGCTTTTGCAATAACCTCATTGCTATTTGCTCCTGCTTCTTCTGCAATTTCGTACACTCTTACGTTATCTGACATGCGTTAATATCTCCTTAAGTTGTCCTATGTAGTCGTCTTTGTTTTTACACTCTTTATAAAATGACTTTTCAATCTTTTTGTAATCTTTTTGATTGTTTTGCATATTTAGAACTATGTTTATACAATCATTACAGATATAAAAACTTCTACCATTACCATCAAATGATATAAGTTTTTTATCTTTACACATTAAACGTAACATTTGAATTTGTTCCAATTTAACTTTACAACAAATACAAGTACGTATAGGTTTTTTCAAAATAGTCAATATTATACCTAAATATATCTTAATTTAGTAGAATTAATCCTCTACTCTAATACCTTCATTATCAAAGTGTGATGATACAACTTTAAAATGAGGAAACTTTTTCCTTAATGCATTTTCTATTCTCTGACAATCTTCTTTATAACAAATTGAAAATAGTGTAGAGCCAGAACCAGATAAAGTACTCATTAAAGAGCCATTTTGTAATGAAGTTTTTTGTACATCAAAAAGTTCAGGCATCTGTTTCATTCTATACTCTTGATGTATTTTATCCATAGATGCTATTTTTAGCATATCCCAACTTTCACTCATAAATGCAGCGGTTAGTAAAGATGAATGAGATATATTAAAAACCGTATCATCTTTTGAATATTTATAAGGAAGAGCCTTTCTTGCAAGTTGAGTTGATATTGGTCTATTTGGTATTACTACTATTGCTTTTAAAGTATTTGGCATATTTTTTTTCAAAAAATTTACTTCATTATCTTTTACAGTCGCCACAGTAAAACCTCCCATCACAGCAGGAGTAATATTATCAGGATGATTTTCATATGCTAATGCTAAATTTAAAAGTTTATTTTTTGGTAATTTTATACCTTCTATTGCATAAGCACTTGCTATTGCACTAACAATTACAGCAGATGAACTTCCAAGACCTCTAGAAAGTGGTATTTCATTTGTAAATTCAAACCTAAAATGTCTTTTTTTATGAGATAAATTAAAATAGAAATCATTAAAGATTGAGATAAACATATTATTATCTTTTAATATTGGGTTATTTGCACCCTCACCTTTTAATGATACACTATGAAATTTTGATGGTTTAATTATTACTTGATTTTTAAGTGCAATTGCTAAACCTAAACTATCAAAGCCTGGTCCTAAATTAGCACTAGTTGCTGGAACACTTATTCTCACTACTTTCCTTTTATACAGCAGGTAAATTATATATTGGTAATGTTTCTAATGTATATTTTAAATCATTTAGAACATTCGGTAATTTAAAGTCGTGTATTTTACAGTTATTTTCTAAAAAATCTACTTTAACAACTCCATTTTCATTTATAAAATATTTTTTACCCAATGCTTTAATTGGAGAATTTTCATTAAATTGAAAACCACTACAAGCTTTTAATGGGATATTTTTAATGATACTAATTGTTTTTAAAAATACATATGCAACTTTTATTGCCATATAAGAACCAGGTGTATTTACATAATAAATATTATCTATAGAATAACTTTTTAGAATTTCATCAAATAACATCGGCAAAATATCAGATGTCATCCCATCATTTTGATAAGTTTTGATTAACTTTTTATTTTCATATATTCCAATAAGAAGTGGATTAGATATAGTAATTACTAAGATTTCTGTCAATTACACCCTTTAAACTTCAACTTTTGAGTATGCCATTTCAAAAACTTCTGCTTCTTTTGAAGCTTCTTCTAAATCTATTATTTCATAATTTGCTTCATCTTCATAAAGTTTTTTTGTAAGTAGATGATTTAGATGATGGCTTCCTGCATGTGCATCATATTCTCCAACTAAGGTATACCCTAACAGTGCCATATCACCAATCGCATCTAAGATTTTATGTCTTACAAACTCATCATCGTATCTTAAACCTTCTGGATTTAAAACTTTTGTTTGATCTAATACAATAGCATTTTCCATACTACCACCTAAAGCTAAACCAATACTTCTTAAGTATTGTACTTCATGTAAAAAACCAAAAGTTCTTGCACGACTTATATTTTCTTTATATTCAGCAATCGAATAATCAAAATGGAAATCTTGTTTCCCTATTACAGGATGTTCAAAATCAATTGAAAAATCATATATTATGTGATTTGATGGTTTTAAAGCAACCTTTTTCCCTTCAGGAGTTGTTACTTCAACCTCCTTTTTTATCTTAATCGCTTTTTTTGAAGCATCTAGTTCTTTTATTCCTGCTTCATCAATTAACATACAATATCCTGATGAACTTCCATCAAGTACAGGAACCTCATCATTGTCAATTACAACTCGTAAGTTATCAATCCCATAAGCATAAACAGCAGACAATAAGTGTTCAATTGTTGAAATAACAACATTATCTTTACCAATAACTGTTGCCATTTTTGTATCAACTACATTTTCTATTTTAAGAGGAATAGTAACCCCAACATCACTTCTATAAAAGATTATACCCATATTAGAATCCAATGGTTCTAATCTCATTTTTACTGGCACTCCTTTATGAAGCCCTATTCCTACAATCTCTACACTTTTTGCTATTGTTCTTTGTCTCATTTAGTATTTATTACCTTTTTAGCATCACTTAAAATATCAGTTATCCTTGTTTTAATCCAATTTTTATCCATCCATTCAATAGGATTTACTTCCACTCCTTGAACTAAAACTCCAAAATGTAAATGATCTCCAAAAACTGCTCCAGTACTTCCTGTATGAGCTATTTTTTGACCTTTATTTATATGCTCACCTTCATGTACTAAGAATCTACTTGTATGTGCATAAAGTGATTGTAAACCAAACCCATGATCTACAATTAGTGTATTTCCATAAATACCTAAATAATCACTGAATATTACATTTCCACTATTTGATATTGTAATTGGTGCATGTTTTATACTAGCCCAATCCATACCTAAATGCCAAGCTTCATCAACTTTTTGATTATCATAATAATAGTTTCTTCTTTCCGCAAAACCTGCAAATGTTTTTGAATTTTTTAATCTACTAAAAGGTTTTATGTTTAAATTATTTACCATTTGCTTAGACATATTTTGTAAAGAAACTTCTCTTATTTTATTGACATTATTATTTCTTAATTCTCTATTTTGTTTTATAAAGATTTCAGTATTATTATTTGGAATTTCCATATTACTTTGTTGAAGTACTGGAATCGAAACTTTATCAATAAAATTTTCAGAGATTTTTATATTATCTTTTTTAATTGCTAAATCTTTAATATATAAAGGAACTTTTGTAATAGTTTTATTTTTTGCTTTATCAACTGCAATTAAATTTACCCTATCAAACTCTTCAATATCTACAGGCCACGCAATAATAGCTACATAATAACTCTCTTTTAAGTATGGAATTAATTCAAATCTATATTTATCATTAAAAGAGATATAAAAATCATCCAAATTTTGATCTTTCACTTCAACTACAACAGCAGCACTCCCACCTTTTTTTATATTATATGAATTTCTTATTACATTTGCTACGGGTCTAGTTCTATCAATAACAAGATTAAAATTTTTTACTGTTTTATTACCTTTAAAAAAATTCCAATTACTATTATCTACTACTTCGATTATTAGTTGTAACTGCTCAACACCTTTTTGTAAATTTATACCGTCAAGCTGTAATGTTAAATCTTGAAGTTTTGAATTTACTGTTTCATTTTTAACTAAAATATTTTGTACTCCATCAGAATAATATATTTTGTAAGATTTTATACCACTTTCATCATTTAGTTTTATTTTTAATTTATCTTTTAAATTCCAATAACCATTTGTTTCTAATTCTACAGTTGGATTATTTTTTTCAAATTTAGGTGAAAAATATATAAACACACCTGCTGCTATTACTAAAATTAAAATTGTAACTACTAATATATTTGTTAAATTATTCTTTTGTCGTCTCAAGAATCTCCTTTAATACTATTTGTTTTGCCTCATCAATATCTAATGTTCCAATTGAGCATCCAGCAGCATTAACATGCCCACCACCATCAAATTTTTTTGCTACTGCAGAAACATCGATAGTCCCTTTTGATCTAATTGAAACTCTAACTTTGTCATCTGTAATTCTTAAAAAAAATGCAATCTTTACTATAGATATACTTAGAACCATATCTAAAACTACTTCTGTGTCTCTTGGATGTGCTCCGCTATCTTTTAACCATTCAGGTCTTGCAACTATTGAAGCAACTGTTCCTTCTTGATAAAGTTCTAAACTATCTAGTACTCTTGGTATTGCTCTATATTTTGCTAAAGAATCACGTCTTACTAATCTATTCGCAATCCAAGAAGGATTTGCACCACATTTAACTAAAAAATTAACTTTTTCAAATGTTTCTTCATCACATCTATTAATCGTAAATGCCAAAGAATCATCATATATCCCAACATAAAGTGATGTAGCAGTATTTTTTGTAATATATAAACCATTGTATTTAAAAAAGTCATATACAACTTCTGCTGTAGAACTTTTTTGATAATTTACAATATTTACAGTTCCAAAATTATCATTAGATTTGTGATGATCGAAATTAATCAAAGGTATATTTTCATCAACTTCAAATCCAAATCTATTTTTACTCCCACAATCAACACTTATAACTAAATCAAAAAACTTTGGCAAGACATTTGTGATTTTTTCGTATCTTTCAATAAAGTCCAGATTTTGTGGTAAATTATCACTAATATTAAAAACTTTATGTTTTATTTTATTTTCTGCTAAAAAATTTGAAATTGCTAATGCAGAAGATATTGTATCTGCATCTGGATTAACGTGAGTGATTATTAAAATATATCTACTTTTTTCAATTAGATCCAATGCATCTTTATATGAAGATAAATCCAGCTTATTGTCCACTATAAAATCTTTTTTCATCTTTCAATTATGCCTTAGTTTCATTAACAAATAGTAAATACTTTTTTAATCAAATTTCATAGAGAAATCTAACCATGTAGCTTGATGGATTATACTTCCACTACTTAAAGCATCCACTCCTGTTAATGCATATTCTCTAACAGTTGATAAAGAGATATTTCCACTAGCTTCTAATAATACATGAGGATGTTCTTTATCTCTAAAAGAAACTACATCTTTTATCTGCTCAGTTGTCATATTATCACACATTATAATATCAGCACCAGCTTCCATAGCTTCTCTTACTTGTTCAAAAGTTTCACACTCTATCTCTATTTTTGTAACCCAAGAGATTCTTTTTCTTGCATTTTTTATAAATGATTTTAAGTCATTTATTGTTCTTAAGTGAGTATCTTTAAGCATAAGACAATCATCTAAACCTAATCTATGATTTATTGCTCCACCAATTCTACTTGCATATTTTTCAAAATCTCTAAGTTGTGGTCTAGTTTTTCTAGTATCTAATAAAGCCACATTTAAATCTTCAATCTGAGATGCAAATCTATTAGCCATAGTTGCTATACCACTTGCATGTTGTAACATATTTAAAAAAGTTCTTTCACTTGATAAAAGAATAGAAGCTTTACCCTCTAGTTTTGCAATAACATCACCTTTTTTTAAAACTTCTCCATCATGTTTTAAAAACTTACATTCAAACTTTTCTGTTTTTGCTAAAGCTTTTGCATAGATTTCTCCAGCAAGAATACCATCATCTTTTGAGATTACTTTTGCAGTAAATTTTCCTTTTGGTGCAATGTCAAAGAATAAATCACCTCTACCATTATCTTCAATAATAGCATTTTTTACAAATTTCTTAATATTTATCATATTTCAAGCATCCTCTCTAGAGCAATCTTTGCCCACTTTATAACATTTTCATCTACATTTATTAAAGTTTCTTCACTTATAGTATTATCTTCTATTGATTTTAGTGTTTTATATACATCTTCTAAAGTTGTTTCATTCATTGTAGGACATTCAGGTTTTGTTGAACTTAATATATATGTATTTTTTTCTCTAAGTCTATTTACCATATTATATTCGGTACCAACTGCTACTTTTTGCTCAAGTGGTAACTCTTTTATATATTCTATTAATTGAGAAGTTGAACCAACAAAATCTGCCATGTCACAAATTGCTGGATCACACTCTGGATGAACTGCAATCAAAATGTCAGGATATTTATTTCTATAAAACTCTACATCTTCTGTTGTAAAAAGTTGATGAACAGAGCAAAATCCATTATAACAGATGATATCAGCATCTTTTAAATTTGTTCCGTCCCCTACAACTGCAGATTTAAGGTTTAATGATTTTGCAAAGTTTTGTCCTAAACATCTATCAGGAACAAAAAATATTTTTTTGCCTGATTCTAAACCTTTTTGGATAATTTTATATGCATTTGAAGAGGTACAAACCATACCACCCATTTGTCCCACTTTTGCTTTTACAGCAGCACTAGAATTTATATATGTGATTGGTAAAATATCTTCATTTGATATACCTGCGTTATTTATTTGTTTTAAATTTTCTTCAAAATAACCTTCATCAATCATTCTAGCCATAGCACAACATGCAATTTTTGGCATTAAAACTACTTTTTCAGGGCTAAGTACTTTTACACTCTCTCCCATAAAACCAACTCCACAAAAAACTATATATTTTGAAGAAGTCTGTTTAGCTTTTTTTGCCAATTCTAAAGAGTCTCCTGTGATATCAGCTAATTCAAATACTTCATCTCTTTGATAAAAGTGAGCTACTAAAGTAACATCTAACTCTTTTTTTAGTCTTAAAATTTCTTCTTTAAAATTCAAAGTTAACCTTTAAAAATTTATCATTATAATAATTAAACGGGAATATAACAAAATTTTAGTTATAATCATCTTTACCAAAATTTTTATCTAAGGTTTTAAATGGATTTTTTATTAAATTTCAATATCTTATTTTACGTCATTGCTTATATAGCAGGTTCTATACCTTTTGGATTATTATTAGCAAAAATTTTTGCAAATGTTAATATTAAAGAGCAAGGAAGTAAAAGTATTGGTGCAACAAATGTTTTAAGAGTTGTAAAACAAACAAACCCAAAATTAGCTAAAAAACTAAGTGTTGCAACAGTAATATTAGATGCATTAAAAGGGGCAATAGTACTTTTAATAGCATTAACATTAGATGCCTCAAGTTCAACATTATGGGCGATTGCTATATTAAGTGTATTAGGACATTGTTATTCAATATTTTTAGGATTAGAGGGTGGAAAAGGAGTTGCAACTGGACTTGGTGTATTTTTAGTACTTATTCCTATACCAACATTTATAGGAGCAATTGCTTGGATTTTTTGTGCGAAAGTTCTTAAAATCTCATCTTTATCATCACTTCTTGGTCTAACTACTGCTGTTATTGCTGCACTTATTTTAAATAATGGTTTAGATGTTGGAAGCAATGCACCAATGTATTTTATTGCTTTTATTATCTATTATAAACATATACCAAATATTGTAAGACTTATAAAAGGTGAAGAGAAAAAAGTTATCTAACATATAACTTTTTTCTCAAATATTTATGAAAATTTATATAGAAAACTTAACCTTTTATACAATAATTGGTATTCTTCCTTTTGAAAGGGAGGTTGCTCAAAAAGTTATAATAGATATCTCATTTAAATACAAATTCAAAAACTCTGACTTTTTTATAGACTATTCAATTATCTCAAAACAAGTAGAAGAGATATTCAAAAAAGAAAAATTTGAACTTTTAGAAGATGCCATTATTTTTTTGGACAAATTTTTAAAAAATACTTACCCTATAAAAAAATTAAAAATCAAAGTTAGTAAACCAAATATTTTAACAAACTGTATAGTTTCTTTGAAAAATAAATGAAGATAAAAAAAGATAATTTAAAAGTTAACTTAAATTTGTTATCAAGTACCTTTATTAGGCCGAATTTAAGAAAACTTTAATATTTACTCATGTAGAATTTGTCTAACGGTCTACTGGAAAAGTACCTAAGAATTTTATTTTTAGGTTGTTCGCGCGTCCAGTTCACTGATTTTAATTTCGAAATTTTAGGAGAACAAATGAAAAAATTCGCAAAAATGAGTTTAGTAGCTGCTCTTGCAGTAGCTGGTTTAACAACTGCTAATGCAAAAGATTTAACTGAAGCAATCAAAGGTGTAGATGTAACTGGTACAGTTGCTTATAGATATGAAGAAGCTTCATCTGAAACTACAGCACAAGAAGGTGATAACTATTATAACGCTGTTATGGATATGGTTGTTCCTGCTGGTGACGATTTCTCAATGGGATTATCTTTCCAAGCTGGTATTGCTAAATTAGACCATACTTTAGCTGGTCAATCTTCTGGTTCTACAAATGTTGTATTAACTGGTGCTAACTTTACTTATGCTGGAATTGCAAACACAACTATTACTGCTGGTTTACAAGCTATCCCAACTCCATGGACTGTAGCTTCTGATGCAATGGGTACTACTCACTCTGGAACTGGTATCTTAGCTCTTACAACTCAAGGACCTGTTACTTTAGCTGGTGCTTACTTCAATGATACTGATATTGCTGCATTAGGTGCAGGTCAAGATATCTGGGTTATTGGTGCAATCGCTAACGTTGCTGGTGTTAACTTAGATGCATGGTATGCTGATGCAAGAGATGTATTAGATTCATATACTGTATCTGCAGCTTATAAATTAGATTTAGATGCAGCTAAAATTGCTATGGGAATCAGATATACTGAATTAGAATTAGATGGTTCAAATGCAGATCAAGAAACTGTACATGGTTATATCAAATTAACAGCTGGTATGTTTGATGCTTCTGTTAAATATGGTGAAAATGGTTCTGATGGTGGTCTAGTAGCATTTGATGGTTCTGCTAAAACTACAATGGAAGGTTGGAATACTGCACTTGGTTCAGCTGCAGATGAAGAATTCTTACAATTAAGCGTTGGAGCAAAAGTATTACCAGCATTACACGTATCATTAAACTATAATGAAGAAGATAAAGCTGATAAAAATGAAACTTATGTACAAGTTAAATATCAAGCAACTAAATCATTATCTACTTATGTTAGACTTGGTGAGTTAGATGTTGCTGGTGCAGATGGTTCAGCTGGAAGAGTTCACGTACAATACTCTTTCTAATCATTTGATTAGTTAAATTACTAAACTTATTGAGGCTAGAAGTTTTACTTCTAGCCTTTTTTTATGCTCTTTAGACTTTATTACTTATTACTAAATATATTTATGATAAAATCTTGAAAACTTTTTTAAGGATTCATATCTTGAATAAAAAATTACTATTTTTAATCTTAAGTTCAATAACACTATTTGCAGAAACTACAATGTGTTATAAAGAAAATGTTACATCTATATCTAATATTGATGATATTAAATTAGATGGGGGAAAATGTGAAAGTCAAAACTCTTTAAATGAGATGAAAGAATCAGGTTGGAATGTTGATGATATAAATATATCAAAAAACCCTGATGGAGGAATGAACTATATTTATATATTAAAAAATGAAAAGCAATATAATGCTTCAGATATAGAAAGTATTGAACAAAAAATTCTTCAAAAACTAGAAAATAGAAAAGTTGAAGATGAAAAAAGAAGAATTGAAGAGATTAAAATCAAAATGTCAAGAGAGGGTAAAATCAAATATGTAAAAAAATGTCAATCTTGTCATGGAGAAAATGCAGAATTGAAAGCTTTAGGTACATCTAGACCATTAGTAACATTAAATTTAGACCAAATGATAACATCTATTCACGAATATCAAAGACATGCAAAAGATAATGGTAATGGAGTTGTTATGACACCATATGCAAAATCAATTAATGAAAGAGATATAAAAAATATCTATTCATATATTCTAACTCTTAAACCTGAAGAGAAAAAGGAAAATAAGTAATTTATGGATGCATATGAATATAGTGAACTTCTAAAACTTCTTAATAAAAAGTTAGAAAATATAAAAGGTATTTTAAAACCTGAAAAACTTAATATAAGGCTAAAAGAGATTGAAGAGATCGAATCTACTCAAGACTTTTGGGCAGATGTTGATAATGCAACAAAGATAGGTATTGAAAAAAATAGAATTCTTAGTAAATTAAGTAAATTTAATAAAGCAAATGATGCATTATCTGGTACAAATGAACTTTATGAATTAGCAACAGAAGAAAATGATGAAGATACATTTGAAATGTTATATGAAGAAGCAACAGATTTATCTAGTTTAATCAAATCAACAGAAATTTCTGTTATGTTAAGTTCCCCAGAGGACTCATCAAATGCAATAGTATCAATACATCCAGGTGCAGGTGGTACTGAATCACAAGACTGGGCTAGTATTCTATATAGAATGTATCTAAGATGGGCCGAAAGACAAAATTTCAAAGTTGAACTTTTAGATTATCAAGATGGTGAAGAAGCTGGTATAAAAGATGTATCTTTAATTATTAAAGGTGAAAATGCATATGGATATTTAAAGGCTGAAAATGGTATTCATAGGCTTGTTAGAATTTCACCATTTGACTCAAATGCAAAAAGGCATACCTCATTTGCTTCTGTTATGGTAAGTCCAGAGATTGATGATAATATTGATATAGAAATAGAAGAAAAAGATTTAAGAATTGATACTTACAGAGCAAGTGGAGCTGGTGGACAACATGTTAATAAAACTGAATCAGCGATTAGAATAACTCATATTCCAACAAATATAGTTGTACAGTGCCAAAATGATAGATCACAACACAAAAACAAAGCTAGTGCAATGAAAATGTTAAAATCAAGACTTTATGAATTAGAACTAGAACGTCAAAAAGCTGCTAGTGATGGGATAGAAAAGAGTGAAATTGGTTGGGGACATCAGATACGTTCATATGTATTACAACCATATCAACAAGTAAAAGATACAAGAAGTGGCATTGGTTACTCAAATGTAGATGCTATTTTAGATGGAGATATTACAAAAATTATTGAAGATGTATTAATAGCTACTTCTAAATAATAATTTAGGGATTTGTCCCTAAATTATATTAAAATGAATATGTAATATTTGCATATACTTTATCAAAATCACCACCATTGTCTTTATCATCATAACCAACATATACAACTGCTGCTGATAACTCTTCAGTAAAGCTATATTCACCAATTAAATTTAATTCATCTGCATCACCTGCTGCTGTTTCAGTTGTAGAATATAATGCCGTTAATGTCAATCCAGAAAAATCATATGATAAACTTCCATATACAGTTTTTTCATCTGCACCATAAGCATATCCTGCTTCATCCATTGGATTCATATTATCACCATATGCTGGAATACTTCCAGCTCCAGCTGTATCATCAGTCCCAATATAACCTAATGAAGCTGATAAACCTGCAATATTTGCTCTTCCTTCTAAATTATATATTTCTCCATCACTTCCCATATCTTCACTTGATGTTGCATAATGAGCAGTTAATCCAAACATATCCATGTCATAAGAAGCTTTCAATCCATAAAAATCAGCTACATCTGGTGCAGAATAAAAATATGGATTAAGTTCAATATTTTCTATCCCACTATATTTTACATCTAATACATATGCACCATCTTCTGTTATCTCTTCAAAATCTGCTGTAGTGTCAAATGCAATTTCTGCTTGTCTATCTGTATATCCTAAAATTATTGTTGTATCTGGAATTGATGTTATTCCCGCAACTACTGATTCATTATAGTCACCTAACCATTCTAAATCTATCTCTTGTCTACCAACAGAAATAAAGAAATCACTATTTGCATATTTAATTGCTGCAGTGTGCATGATAGCATTATTTGCATATGCTCCATCAAAATCACCATCATTTTCTTCACTTATTTCAGTTTGTGCTCTAAATCCAACAGCTGCACTAAATCCATTTATACTATCTGTTTCAAAACCTAATCCCATTGATGCAGAAGAAAAACCTACATCAGAACCTGAATCTATATCTGAATTTTCATAATAAACAGTAATGTCTCCACTTGTAGTACCCTTTGCAAAAGCATCCTTAATACTTGTTGCATCTGCATACATGTTTGTTGTTAATAATATTGTACTAGCAAGTAAGCTAATTTTTAATGTTTTATTCATTTTGTTTCCTTGTTTTAATTTGAATATCGCGCTTGGTTCACTAAAAGAACAAATAATAATATCACTAATAAGAATTAATATCAATAATTATATGTATAATTACTAAACAAAATTATTTTATTTATTAATAGTGATATCAATTATCACTATAATACTAACTAATTAAAAATAAATTTTATATTAATTTATCTATTGCAAATTGTTTTATATGGACAGTATTGGCAAGTGCTGATATTATCACATTTATCAAAGTTAACTTTCTGAGTATTTAAGTCATTTAATTTTTTTGCTAATATTTCAATCTTTTCATTTAGCATACTCTCTTCAATTAATGTCAAATTATATAAATCATAATAATAAGTTTTTATGTTTTCTACTTTTAAAAGTTCTTTGATAGCAATATAATAAAATTCTAACTGAAAATCAGTAGAGTCCAAATAAGTTCTTTTTGTACTAACAGTTAAATTTTTTGATGTTTTATAATCAATTACAGTAACTTCATCATCAACTATATCTACTCTATCTATTGTACCTTTTATTTTGATACCATTAAAATCAATAAGAAACTGCTTCTCTAATTCTAAAATCTTGATATTATTGTTCTTTATTCTTTTAATTTTAGAAAATTACACTCAACTTTTTTTGTATTAAATATTTCAATTAACTTATCTTCACTTTGTATATTTGATTTGAAGAACTCTTCCAAAGTCTTATGTATTATATTTCCTAGTTCATAATCTTTTGGTAATAGTGATAAATAATGTTCTTTTATATTTAATATATGATTTAAATAATACTTCCTTTTACACTCTAAAAACTCTTTTAAGGATGTAGCACTCCAAACTCTTTTAGATAGGTCAATTTCTAAAGATATCTCTTCTTCATAGTGTTTAATAATATGATTATTATATAAAATTTGTTTATATTCATTATCATATGTTTTTTCATCGAAATCTTTTTTAAATAGTTTTGATGCAAATCTAGATATTTGCTCTGTCTCATTTTTTACATATGATATAAAAACATGTTTTGAATTTGAAATTAATCTTTCATAATAGTATTTTTGTAAATTTTCTCTATCTATTGCTGTTGGAAGATTAACTTTTGATTTTATATTAGTTGATAAAAACTTATCTTTTACACTTCTTTTAGGAATAAAACTTTCATTAAAATCACATATAATTACAGCATCTAATTCTAGCATTCTACTCTCTAATAAACCAATAACTGTAATTTTTCCCGAATTAACGTCATCAATACTTAATTTTGATATTTTTTGGAATAATATTTTATAAAACTCTTTTACATATATTTTCTCATTTGATGAGAAAACTAATTTTTTTATTCTATATATTATCTCATCAAGTTTTTCAATTATCTCTTTATTTGTTTCAATGTTAACAAGATAATTTATAATTGATTCAAAACTTTCAACTGTAAGTTTATTATTCCATATTGATTTTATTTTTAAATCAATCTCATCTATATCTAGATTTAAAAATTTTAAATTATTGACATTTTTAATTTCATTTTCACTAATATATTCATATATTGCATCTAATACTTTATAAATTTTGCTATTGTTTATATCTTTACCCATAGCAAAGTTAAAATAGCCTTCAAAATCAAATAACTTAATCATTTTAGAAAACTTCTCATCTGGCAATATTAATGCAACTTTTGAAGGATCAATTCCACTATTTACTAGCTCAACTACGCAACTTTTTATATATGAAATTTGATTGATTCTAGAAGAAAAAGCTTTAATATCAATATTTTTATTTTCGATTAGTGGTCTTTTATCTAAAATACATATTTTATTTATATCAATTTTATAGTTATGATTCTCTTCTAAATCTATGCCTAATCCAAAAAACTTTTCAATTGATTTTTTATTATATTGATTATATGTAAACTCAATAAAGAAAGGAATCTCTTCACTAATTTCTTTAACCATATTAAACTCAGAATTTGTGAAATATCCCTCAAAAAAGAAATTTATATACTCAAACTGTTTTATATATTCGTAATTTATTTTATAGTGTAAAGAGGTGTTGATTTTATCAACAGCACTATTTTTTTCTAATATATTAATATAATTTTTATATATCTCTTTTAGTATATCTAAATGTTCAGAATAAAACTCGTAAGTATCTTTTAAACTTATTTCATCAATTTTTATACCTTCACTTGATAGCTCTAAAAAAAATCTATATATATAATCGTATTGTTTCAAAAATTGAGAAAAAGTTTTGGAAATACCAAGAAGATTTAAATCAATATTTTTGACTGCTTCACTTAAATATAAAAATCTTTCATCCTCATCTATTATTTTCTTATCATTAAAATAAATTGATTTTTTGAAAAATTCATCTATTGTTAATATCGTAGGTAAAAGAGTATTATTATCCTTATTGATATTTATGTACTCTCTTACCTTTCTTGAAGTAGGAAAAACTAAAAGGTGATTTTGCTTAGATTGCATTTGATTTTACGAAAAAATATCCTGTATCATTTTTAACTTTAAAAACACCACTAATATTCCAATTTCCTTTTAACGGCAATTTAAATTCAAATTTAGAATTACCATTTATAGAATTGATATTATCATTATTAAATTCTATATTGTTATTGTCATTTGTAGGTTTATAAATACTAAATTCCATCTTAATATCATCAATTATTTTATTTGTTGTTTTCTCTTTTATTTGAACTACAATAGTATTGTTACCTAATTTGAAAATATTTTTATGATTTGATTTTTCTTCAATAACTCTTTGAGATAAAAACATATCATTAAATATTAAATCAAATTTATTTTCATTTATAGTAATTAAAAAATCATATTTACTTAAAAATTGATTATTTGATTTTACAATATTATTATACTCTTTATCCATATCGTGATATGATTTGAGAAATGTCTTATCTTCATGAACTGGTGTATTTACTGCTGAATAAATTGTCCATATAATCATACAAAATACAAAAGAAAATATTCCTATAAAAAATAATGGCCAGTAATTTCTTTTCATTTAAAATCCTATTTTTTTCTTCTTAAAACTGCAAAAGTATAAAGTAATAAACCAACTAGAACTAAAGAGTACATAAATACTTTCCAAACAGTTCCAGCAACTTTTCCAGAACTACCTATACTACTTTCAAGTTTAACGTTTTTAGAATCTGCTACTGTATCAGCTATTGCAGCGTATCCATTTAATATAGCAGCACTTGCTTTTGCAAATGTACTGTTTTTATCTTTTGAAGCCAGTAACGGTACAACATATCCATTTAAAATATCATTTTTATCTATAACTTCTTTCATTTTTGAAGATACAATTAAATTTACATGAGTATCCTCAACTGACATAGTTAATAAAACATAAGGTTTTATCAATGATTTTTCTATTTCAGATTCATAATTTTTTATATATTTAATTTTATCTTGAATTGTAATATTTTCTTGTAGATTTAAAGATTTTTTTGCATAAACATATATATTTACCGATAGCTTATCTCTAGCTTCTGTACCAATCTCATTTATTTTAGTGATAGCTCTTGGATCAATTAATCCATCATCACTAAGTACAAAATTGCTTGCATTTAAATTTGTAAATAAAAAAAGTAGCAGTAAAAATACTGCTACTTTAAAATCTCTTAAGTTATTCATTAACCAACAAATACTCTAGTTGAATCAAAAAAAGCTAAATATGCAGAAAGTACTGCAGATACCAATAATAATAATCCTATAACTTTATCCATCTTACTCTCCCTTATTTACCAGAACCAACTAATTCGTATTGTTTATAGTTATCTGGACTGTTAGCTTTTAATCCATTTAACTCTTGGTTGATTTTGTAATAGTTTTGCGCTTCTCTTTGTTGAACTAGCACTGAATTAAATACTAAAACTGCTAAGATAGTTAAAAGTAAAACAGTTGCTATTAACATTCCAGTGATTCCACTTAAAGAGAATAAACCTCTTTCGTTATCATTCATTTGTGAATTTCCAGCCATTTTACTCTCCTAAACTTTGAATATAAGCAGATACTGCTTTTTCTTGAGTTGGGTTTAGTCTACCTTTGAAGTTTGGCATTATACCAATACTTCCCTTTTTACCATTTTCTAACACTGCACTTACTAAAGACTCGTCATAAGCTTTAATATTTGGTCCAACATAAGCAATACCTGCACCATCTGCACCGTGACATCCTGCACAAACTCCAAATGCTGCTGGTTGCTCACCTTTAAATCCACCTGCAACATAAGTAGATACTGCATCAATATCAGCTTGTTCAGTTAACATCATAGGAGGCATTCCACCTGGATACACAGTTTTTAAGTTATTAGAACCATTTTTAATAACATACTCAACTTGCTCTTTTGCCATTCTAGATGTTAAGTTTTGAGCTTTACCATTAATACCCTCAGCATCAACACCATGACAAGGTGCACATTGTACTAAGAATACAGATTGACCCATATTAACTAAAGTTTCATTTGATGGGTTTTCCCATTTTGAAGCAAATTTTGAGTTGTACTCATTTACTTCATCATTCCATTGACCAATTTGAGAGAAACCATTTGTTGGATATCCTACTGTCCAGTACCAAAGTAACCAAACAATTGTTCCAATAAATGCTAATCCCCAACCAGAAGGAATTGGATTTTTATACTCACCAATACCATCCCATTTATCTTCTGCTAATTCACCACTAGCAGTATCATTTTTCATTTGATTAACATACTTAAGTACTACAACTACTGAAATTGTAATAATTGCAACTGCACCAAGCATTGTTAAACTATTAATATAGTCATCACTGTTAAACGCATCACCTGCAACAAAGTAAGTTCCTGCAATTAAAGCGATGATAAGAATAATTCCACCTATAACCATAGACTTCATATTTATATCTCCTTCTCTTTTTTCTCTTGTTCTTCTTTTCTTTTTTCGAGAGGATCAGATTCTATTGAGTCATCATGTACAAGATCTGAATATTTTTCAAAATCTCTTTCACCCTTTTTATCTCTTCTATATATAGAAAATGCGTAAGAGTAAAAAAGTATAAATACTATCAAGATTAAGAAAAATTTAGCATAACCTTGTATTGTCAATAGAGTTTCTTGATCCATTTTATCCTCTTATTTTAAAGAATTTAAATATGCAATTAATGCAACTATTTCAGGAACTTGACCGTTTGCTACGGCATCTTTTACAGCTTGGTTTTTCATGTCTGCTGCAATAGCTTTTGCATCTTCTTTTGCTTTTGCAATTGCAGTATCATATTCACCTAACTCAACGTCAATTTTTCCATCACCATTGATATCTACATCATATGGAGTATTAAACACAGTTTTTACTGTATAAGCTTCTGCATATGCAGTATCTAAATCAGCAATATTTGTAAACTGATGAGGATATGCTGGCATAACAGTTCCAGGTACAACTGAAGCTGGATTCATCATATGATTTTCATGCCAGTCAGTAGTTCTATAGTTACCAACTCTTAATAAATCTGGACCAGTTCTTTTAGAACCCCATAAGAAAGGTCTATCATAAGCATACTCTCCAGATAATGAATACATACCATATCTATCTGTTTCAGATTTAAAAGGTCTAATTAATTGAGAGTGACAAGCATTACATGAATCTTTAATATAAACTTGTCTACCAGCTAATTCTAAAACTGAATAAGGTTTTGTACCAACTGTAGGTCTTGATTGTTTTGCAAAATCAGGAATAACTTCAATAATCCCTGCAAAAGCAATAAATACGAATACTAATACCGCAAAGAAAAACGGTCTTTGTTCAAACCAATGAAACATAATAATCCCCTCCTTCTTACGCAGCTACTGGTGTTGCATTTGCTGGTTCTTTATCAAGTACTCTACCTGCTGTCGCAGTTTTGTACATATTAAATGCAAACATAAAGAAACCGATTAGGTACATTAACCCACCAACTGCTCTAATTGTATAATATGGTTTTAATACAACAACTGTATCAATAAATGAGTAAACTAATGAACCATACTCATCATAAGCTCTCCACATCATACCTTGAGTAATACCTGCAATCCACATTGATGTAAAGTAAAGAACAATACCAGTTGTTTGTAACCAGAATTGTGTATCCATTAATGATTTAGAATAGATTTCTCTACCATAAATTCTTGGTGCCATATGGAATAATGCAGCCATAATCATAAATACTAACCAACCTAATACACCATCATGTACGTGACCTGGAATCCAGTCTGTAAAGTGCGCAATAGCATTTACTGATTTAATAGATTGAATTGGTCCCTCGATTGTTGATAACATATAGAATGTTGAAGCTAAAATCATAAACTTAATTAATGTATTTGTTTGTAATTGTTGCCACTCACCTTTCATAGTTAAAAGCATATTAATAGCAGATCCCCATGATGGTAAAATTAATACAACAGACATAACAGAACCCATAGTTTGCATCCAGTCAGGAACTGTAGAATAAACTAAGTGGTGTCCACCTGCCCATAGGTAAACAAATAATAACCCCCAGAAAGCTAAAATAGATAGCTTATAAGAGTAAACATTTTGACCTGATTCTTTTGGTAAGAAGTAATAGATCATTGCAATAATTGGAACAGTAAATACAAATCCAACTGCGTTATGCCCATACCACCATTGAACTAAAGCATCATTTGTTCCTGCATACATAGATACAGAGTGAATCCATGAACCATATCCAGATACTAAGTATGTTGGTACTTCCATATTGTTAAACAAATATAACATTGCAACAGCTAAGAATCCAGCAATATAATACCAAATAGAGATATATAAAGTTCTCTCTCTTCTAATTCCAATTAGACCAAAAATAGAGATACCATATAAAACCCACCAAACAACAACTAAAAGGTCTAATGGCCACTCTAATTCAGCATATTCTTTAGAAGTAGTAATACCCATAAAAAGTGTTACAACTGCTAAAAGGATTGTAATGAAGTATAGTAAAAAATGTAATTTTGCTACACCCATTAAAAAAGGTGATTCTTTTAAAGATACCTTTAATACTCTTTGACCTACATAATACCATGTTGCAAAGATACCGCTAAGAGTAAAACCAAATGCTACACCATTAGTGTGTAAAGGTCTTAATCTACTGAAAGTACCATATTCCCCTGCTAAACCATTTAACTCAGGAAATGCTAATTGAAATGCTAGTACAACACCAATTGTCATACCAATGATACCAAACAGAATTGTTGCAAATGTAAACGCTTTTGTAATTGAGTAATCATACTCGATTTGTGCACCGTTTTGCATCAATCTCCTCCTACTAAATTTTTTTACAAGTCACTTTTTTTGTCACTTATTAGCAAAATATTAACTAATATGCCATAAATTTAAGCTTAATATTTGAATTTTTTTTTTAAGTTTACTTTAATTTTGTAACTCTTTTGTAATAGATTTTATCTACCCAGAATTTTCTAATTATTTATAATTTTTTAGGGCTTGTTCAGACTCTCTTTTTAATGTTTTTTGTTTTAAGTCATCTCTCTTATCATGGAGTTTTTTACCTCTTGCAGTTGCAATTTGCATTTTTAACATATTTTTATTATTAAAATATAATTTTATTGGTACAATTGTTATTCCATCTTTCGTTACTTTTGAATAAAGTTTATCAATCTCTTTTCTATGTAATAAAAGTTTTCTATCTCTTCTTTCATTTGGTCTATATGTTGTATGAGCAGTACTCAAGTGTGTTATATGCATATTTAATACAAAGATTTCATTTTTTATTATTCTTACAAATGAATCTTTTAAGTTAACTCTACCTTCCCTTGCAGCTTTTACTTCACTTCCTTCAAGCATTATTCCCGCTTCATATATATCTAGTATCTCATAATCATGAAAAGCTTTTTTATTTTTAAACTCTAAATTTTTTTTTATCTCTTTTTTAGCCATTTTTAACTCCATAATTTACTTTGAAAAATGAACTGCCACTACCACTGAAAAACCAATCATTCTTACTATATTTTTTTAGTTGTTCATAATTATATATTGCAGGTTCGTATAAATCATTTGCCTCAGTAATATTCAGTTTTTTTAAAATCTCTTTTGATTTTAAATTTATTAAAAAGTTTTCTTCATCTTTAGTTATTTGTTTATAAAATTTTTCTCTAAATGTTTTAAAAATTTCTCCTGTATTACACTTTATATCAGGAGTAATAACTTCTATATCTAAAATCTCTTCATCAAACTTTTCTACAATTTCACCAATACCTGTTACATTTGCACTATCAAATTCATATATAAAAAAAGGTACATCAGCTCCAATACTTGAGCCAATTTTAGCTAAATCATCTTTTGATAAATTCAAATTACAAACTTCATTTACCATAATTAAAAAAGTAGCACAATTAGAACTACCTCCACCAAGACCAGCAAACTCAGGAATATTTTTTTCAACTTTTACATAATGTGTTTTAAAAAACTCTTCAACTTTTGAAGAGATTTCTTTTAATTTTTCATATGCTTTATATATTGTATTTTTTTTTGTTTCACAACCAAATTTTCCAATAAGAGTGAACTCTTTATTATCCCCTTTTTCAAAAGATACAATATCATATAAACTATGTACTCTGACAAATCGTGAAACAAGCTCATGATAATTACCTCTGATTCCAGCAATTTTTAAAAAAATATTTACTTTTGCATATGATTTTTTTACCAAAAAATTTCCTCTGATTTTTACAATAATACTTTATTTAATAAATATTTTACTTCTTTATTTTCGATATGAATTATACTAAAAAACTCTTCAAAGACAATCAGGTAATCCCCATCTTCTTTAATTTTTAAATATTTTATATCTATTTTTTTTCCATCTTCAAAATAAGACTTATCTCCAAAATAAATATTCTTTTTTAAATCTAAATACTCTAAAGGATTTAACTCTTTTTCATGTTGAAAATAAAACTCACCTTCATTTAACCTATTTAAATATGATAAAGTTCCTACACTATTCAATTTTTTTAGAAGAATCTGAGCCAAACTTCTAATATATGAGCCCTCACTTACTGTTGCTTCAAAAGTTATAAAAGGATGTTTATATGAAATAAATTTTGTTTCACTAATAGTCATAATTGACTTTTTCATTTCAACATCTTTACCATCTCTTGCTAGTTGATAAGCTCTTTTACCATCAATTTTTTTTGCACTAAATTTTGGAGGATAATATTCATGAGTTCCAACTAAATTTTTAATCTCTTTTTCTAACAATGTTTCTTCAATTTTTGATTCTTCTTTTATATCAATAATATTTTCAATATCTAAAGATTCAGATGTTGTTCCTAACCAAATTACAGCCCTATAAGTTTTTGGTGTTTTTTTTAAAAATTGAAATAGTTTTGAATATTGTCCAAAAGCAACAATTAGACAACCGCAAGCAAAAGGGTCTAAAGTTCCAGAAAAGCCTGCTTTTTTATTTCTATATTTTCTTTTAATCTCATTTAAATATGAATTTGAACTTCTAAATATAGGTTTATTTACAACAATTAATTTATTTAATTGTTCATTATCATAAAGTTTTTTTTGTGTTTTTCTCATTAGGTATAGTCTGCTTTTAGTTTTATATTAAGCTTTTTCTACAAAACTTGATAGGATATCTCTTCTTTGACCACCAAAATTAATTGTAAGTTTATAATCTTTTCCAGCCTTTGTAGCTTTTTGTACTCTTCCCATACCAAAGATTTTATGTTGTACTAAATCACCTTTTTTATAAGCACTATTTTTTTCAATAGTTAAACAACCTTTGATAAGTCCACTTTCACTTAAAAATCTACTTTTTAAAAGATTTGCTCTTTTCCCTTTATAAAATCTTGAATGTACAAAAGATAAGGTCAAATTATCCATAGCTCTTGTTATCGCTACATACCCCAATCGTCTCTCCTCTTCAATATCACATCCATCACCTATAATAGGAAAAAATCCCTCCTCAAGTCCAATTATAAATAGATGTTTATACTCTAAACCTTTTGAAGAGTGAATACTCATCATAGAAACAGCTTCTTCCGTTAATTCACTTTGTTCAGATTCAAGTGCAATTTCATTTAAAAAATCTTCAAGTCCTAAATGTGGATTTTGAATAAAATAGTCTCTAATATATCCATAAAACTCATCGATATTTGCTTGTCTATCAAAACCATCTGGAACATTATCAAATGATGCCCTATAATCAAATGTTTCTTCAAACATATCTAAAAATCTCATTTTTGATTCTTCTAATATATCTTTTAAATCCATAATTGAAGCCATAAATACTTTTAAAGTTCTTGAGTTTTTCTTTCCAACTATATCTGATAATTCATCAGATGTAAACTCTTCTAAAATTCTAAGAATTGGTATTTTTAACTCTATTGATTTTGCATCGAGTTTATCTATAGTTGTTTTACCAATTCCTCTTTTTGGCTTGTTTACTATCCTTTTTAATGAAAAATTATCAGTACTATTTGTTAATATCCTAAAATAAGCTATTAAATCTTTAATCTCTGCTCTTTCATAGAATTTCATTCCACCTATTAACCTATAATTTAACCCTGCTTTATTAAAACCTTCTTCTAAAGATCTTGATAAAGCATTTACCCTAAATAAAATTGCTATATCTCTTGCACTTTCACCTTGACTAACAAGCTTTTTTATATCCTCAACTATTTTTCTTGTTTCTTCATTTTCGTCATGAGATTCATAAACTTTTACACTACTACCTTGTTCTCTTGTACCAATTAACTTTTTACCTAATCTATCTCTATTATGTTCTATAAGTTGATTCGCATGTTCCAATATAGTATTTGTTGAACGATAATTTTCTTCAAGTTTTACAACTTTTGTATTTTCAAAATGGCTTGCAAAATTAAGAATATTTTTTATTGTTGCTCCACGCCATCCATAAATAGACTGGTCATCATCACCAACTACACAAAGATTATTATGACTAAAACATAGTTTTCTTAATAACTTGTATTGTAGTTCATTTGTATCTTGATACTCATCAACCATAACATATTGATATTTTTCACTAATTTGTTTTGCTAATTCATCATTTTTTTCTAATATTTTATATGGTAATAAAAGTAAGTCATCAAAATCAACTAAATTGTTTTTTAGTAAATAAGCTTCATATTTTTCGTAAATATCTGCTATTTGTTGATATAGTTTTAATTGTGCTGCACTTTTTGCTTCTTCTGGAGATAATAAACTATTTTTATATTTTGAAATTTCACTCACTAATAAAGAAGTAGTTATCTCTTTATCTATAGATTTTAGTATTCTTTTTTTATCATCATTATCTATAATAATAAAGTTATTTTTTCTTCCTAATTCAGACATATTAAATTTTAAAAATAAAAGTCCAAATTTATGGAAAGTACAAAGAAGAGGTGGAGTATTTACTATACTTGTGTCAATCAAGGAATAAGCTCTTTCTCTCATCTCTGTTGCAGCTTTATTTGTAAATGTAAGTGTTAAGATTGAACTTGGGTCTATTCCAATGGAGATCAAATAGGCAAGTCTTGTTGTAATTGTTTTTGTTTTTCCTGAGCCAGCACCTGCTAATATCAATAATGATCCATCTATATGTTTAGCTGCTTCTTGTTGAGATTTATTCAAGGTTGATAAAAAATTTTCACTCATTTCTTCTCCATAATAAACACCAATAAAGTATCAAATTTCATCAGTATTATATAAATTATATCATAATTTTTATAAAACTATTTCTACTTAATTTTTTTATTTATAAATAAATGTTATTATTAAGATTAGATTTTATTAAAGGTAATAGTTAATGTTAACAGACTTTGCAAAACTAGAAACATTTCTAACAGTTGTTAGAGAAAAATCATTTTCAAAAGCTTCAGCAAAACTTGGAATCTCTCAACCTGCTGTAACACAACAGATGAAATATATTGAAGAGTATCTCGATGTACAGGTAGTTGATAGAAAGAAAAATGGTATTAGACTTACTAAAGAAGGTCAAATGTTATATGCTATTGCTCAGAAAATTGAGAGATGCGTTGGTAACGCAGAAAAAGAATTATTAAAGATAATGAACAAAGATGTTACTTTTGTTTTTGGTGCTTCATTTATAATTGGAAATTATATTTTACCAAGATTTTTAAATAATTTAAAAGAAAATATAAATAATGAAGTTTCTATAAATGTATCTGTATCTCATAAGGCAATAGAGGATTTATTAGATAAAAAAATCGATATGGCATTAGTTGAAAACTATATTCCTGATGAAGAGATTATATATAGAGAATGGATGGATGATGAGATTGTAATATTCTCAAATCAAAAACTACCAGAAAAAGCTAGTGCAGCTGATTTATTATCTTATAAATGGGTATGTAGAAATCCTGATTCAAACACAAGACATATTTTCAAAGAATCTTTAGATAGAGCAAATTATCCAGATTGTGATACATTTGATGTTACAAGTGAAGTTACAAGTGCAACTACAATTGTTCAAACTGTTTTACACTCAGATAAGAATAAAACACCAACTGTTTCAATTGTATCACGAAATGCTATTGAATCACTACTTAAAGCTGGTGCTTTATATGAATCAAGAATTGGTAATCAAAAAATGATTAGAAAATTATATATTGCATATAGAAAAGATAGAAAACACGACGCATTTATTGAAAATGTAGTTGACTATCTTCTAAAAGTAAAATAGTTAGTTTTTACTAACTATTTTATTAATACTTCAAATTCTCTTTTAATAAAGCTTTTTTTATTTTTTCAATTTGATTATGTTTATTTTTACACCAAAGTGGTGCAAGTAAAGTATCATCATTAATTCCAGCTGTTATTCTTTGAACTGATATATTCTCTGGCAATCTTTTTATAGATTTAACAACTGTATCTATATATAATTCTTCTGAAATTGGAGTAAATTCACCTTTATTGTATTCATTTGTCAAAAGTGTATTTTTTACAACATATAAAGGATGGAATTTTATTGAATCTACATCTAAAGCAATTGTTTGTTCTAAAGTATTTAACATCATTTCTTGTGTCTCATTTGGCAAACCATAAATCAGATGAGCACAAACATTTAAACCTCTTTGTTTAGTTTTTGTTATCCACTTTTTTATGGTTGCACTATTATCACCTCTGTTGATTTTTACTAAAGTCTCATCATAAAATGATTGTACTCCATACTCTACCCAAATCTCTTTTTCTTTTGCTAACTCTTCTAAAAAATCCAAAATTTCATCTGTCATACAATCAGTTCTTGTACCAATTGATATTCCTATTACATTATCAAAAGATAAAGCTTTTAGATATAAAGCTTTTAAAGTTTCTAAAGGTGCATAGGTATTTGTAAAAGATTGAAAATATACCATATATTTTTGTGCATTAAATTTATTTTTTAATACAGATTTTGTTGCATTAAATTGTAATTCAAGTTGTTTTAACTGATTATCTAAATATGGATTTTCTTTTACTCTTGGATTTAATTTAAATTTTGGCTTTTTTTCTTGCAAGTTTGGAGAAAAAGAGTCATTCTCGCAAAAAGAACACCCTCCTCGTGCAACTGTACCATCTATATTTGGACAAGTAAAACCTGAGATACTAATAGGTACTTTATAAATTGTTTCACCAAATTTTTTCCTAAAATACCTACCAATAGTTAATACATCTTTAGTATTTTTTTTTAATAACTGTTTATTGTGTAACGAAATAGTCACCGTTAAAACTCTCTAATGCATAGTTTCTATCATTGCCTATAGATTCAACTAAATCTTCAACACTTAGATATTCTAAGGTATCAGCTTCTATATATTCACAAATCTCATCTTTAGTCATTCTATGAGAAATAAGTTCCTCTTTAGATGGAGTATCAATACCATAATAACATGGAAATTTTATCTCTGGACTAGCAACTCTAAAGTGAACCTCTTTTGCTCCTGCTTCTTTAAGCATTTTAACAATTCTTTTAGAAGTAGTTCCCCTTACAATAGAATCATCAATTACAAGTAAAGATTTACCTTCAATTAATGATCTCATAGGTGAAAGTTTCATTTTAACTTTCATATTTCTCATCTCTTGTGTTGGTTCAATAAATGTTCTTCCCACATAGTGATTTCTAATAATTCCATACTCAAAAGGGATTCCACTTTCAACAGAATAACCAAGTGCAGCAGGAACTCCCGAATCTGGAACTGGAACAACCATGTCAACTTTGATACCATTGTTTAGATCATTTTTTGCTAAAGTTTTTCCCATATTTTCTCTAGTTCTATATACATTTTTACCATCTATAACTGAATCTGGCCTAGCAAAATATACATATTCAAAAGCACATGGTCTAAAATTTGGTTCAAATAATTGAATAGATTCTGGTTCCTCAGTTTTCTCTGAAAAAACTAACATTTCACCAGGTTTAACATCTCTAACAAACTGCGCATCCACTAAATCAAATGCACATGTTTCACTTGCAACTATATATCCACCTGATTTTAATTTTCCTAAAGATAACGGTCTAATTCCATATCTATCTCTAATAACAAATTGCTTATTTCTTGATTGAATTATAAAACAATATGCACCAATAGTTTTATTTAAAGCTTCTATTATTCTATCTTGCAATCTACATTTTGAGTTTTTTGCAATAAGATGGATTAAATTTTCTGTATCCATTCCTGTTTGAAAAATTGCACCTCTATCGATCAATTCTTCTCTTACTTCATCTTTATTGATTAAGTTTCCATTATGAACAATTGAGATTTCACCAAGTTTATACTTGGCAAATACTGGTTGTGCATCCAAAATAGAATCACTTCCAGCAGTAGAGTATCTGTTGTGACCTATTGCCATATTTCCTTTTAAATATTTTAAGGCTTCTTCATTAAAAACTTCTGATACTAATCCACTATTTTTTTTTGTGTAAATTTTTCCATTACAAGAAGATGAAATACCAGTAGCTTCTTGACCTCTATGTTGCATTGAAAACAGAGCTAATGAAGCCAGTCTTGAAGCATTTTCGTTACCAAATATACCAACTATTGCACACATATATTTTCCTTATAGACCTAAACAGTCATTAATAGAGTATAAACCAGCTTCTTGATTAACTAACCATTTTGCTGCTTTGATTGCACCTTTTGAGAAAGTGTTTCTTGAAGTTGCTGTATGATGTAATTCTATAAATTCACCATCATTGTATAGTCCTACAGTATGACGTCCTACTATATCTCCACCTCTTAAACTCATAACACCTATTTCATCTTTTGTTCTAGCACCAATTTGCCCATCACGTCCAGAAACTCTAACAGCATCTAAATCTAAATCTCTTGCACGTGCAGCATGTTCTGCTAGTGTAAGTGCAGTACCTGAAGGTGCATCAACTTTATATCTATGGTGTTGTTCTACGACCTCACAATCAAAATCTTTTAATGCTTTTGAAGCTAATGACACAAGTTTATTTAAAACAGCAACTCCTAAACTCATATTTGTTGCATATAAAACTGGTACTTTTTTGCTTGCTTCTATTAATAAATTTTGTTGATGTTTGTTAAATCCAGTAGTTGCTATTACAAGTGGTTTATTACCGCCATTTTCAACCACTTCTGTAAGAAGAGCTTCTGTAGCTGCTGGAGCTGAAAAATCAATAATTACATCACTTGAATCAAGTAATATTTTCATATCATTTGTAACTACAGTACCATCTGGTACACTCTTTTTTAATTGATCAAAAACATGACAAGCAGACAATTTAGCCTCTAGATCATTTTCTAAATCATCTATCAATAAAGAACCTACTCTACCTGTACTACCAACAATACCTATGTTTAACATTAATTCTATCCTTCTTCATAATTCCTATAAAAGGAATTTTAAAATTTTATCTATATATTAGAGTTTCTTACCCTAAATATTCTATTATATTAACTGCTGCTGTTGCTCCGTCACCTGCAGCACATACAACTTGTTTCGCTGCTTCAATTCTTACATCACCTGCAGCATATAATCCAGGAACTGATGTTTTCATTTTAAGGTCAACTATTACTTCACCTTGTTCATTTACATCACATAAAAAATTACCATCATCTTGTTTTAATGGTTCATTTAATACATCACGTCCAACAAAAACAAATACACCTGGTACATCTAATTGTCTAGTTTCTCCAGATTCTTTTGATTTTACAATCAAACCTGTTACTCCCATATTATCACCAATAACCTCTTCAACAGTTACATTTGTAACCTCTTCAATATTTTCACAAGCTTTCATATGTTCGATTGTACTTGGAGCTGCTTTATATGTATCACGTCTGTGTACTAAATAAACTTTTGAACAAATTTTTGAAAGATAAACAGCTTCTTCTAAAGCAGAATCTCCACCTCCAATAAGTGCTACTTCTTTATTTTTATAAAAAAATCCATCACAAGTTGCACAAGTTGAAATCCCTCTTCCAAAAAATTCATCTTCTCCTTTAAATCCAGCACGTCTAGGAACAGAACCTGTTGCTAATAAAACAGTTTTTGCTTCTTGTGTTTTACCATCAGCAGTTGTGATTGTAAAAATCTCACCCTCTTTAGTAACTTTAGTAACTTGATTCATCTCATGTTTTAAACCAAATTTCATAGCCTGAGCTGGCCAATTATCCATAAGTTCCATACCAGTCATAACTTCACCTTGACCTGGATAATTTTCAATTTCTGAACTACCAGTAATTTGTCCTCCTGGCATCCCCATCTCAAACATAGTTACATTTTTTAAACCACCTCTAGTTGCATACAATCCCGCAGTTAAACCAGCAGGTCCTCCACCAATAATTGCCAAATCTAACATCATTTCCCCTTTTTGAATTATACCAAATAAAAAAATAACCAATTATGCTCTAATTTAATATAAGGGCATAATTTTACAAAAATCTTATTAAGTTTAAGGTTAATTAAAATTTATATAATTGATAATTTTTTTCCAGTAATTATTTTTATCGTATTTAACTATAGTATAGATAAAATATTGCTTTTATACATTTGTTAAGATTTTTTTTTATTTGAGTTTAAGAAAAAAGATAGAAAAAAATTCTATCTTTTTTTTAATTATAATAATGAGTTGATTTTATCTGTAAATGCTTGTTTTGAAGAAGCACCTACCATTTGATCTACAATTTCACCATCTTTCATAAAGATAATTGTAGGTATAGATCTAATTCCATACTTAACTGCTAAATCTTGTTGCTCATCAGTGTTAACTTTACAAATATTTGCTTTACCTTCAAATTCTGCTGCTAATTCTTCAATTACAGGAGCAATCATTCTACAAGGACCACACCAAGGTGCCCAAAAATCTACTAAAGAAACACCACTTTTTGTTACTTCATCAAAATTTTCTGGAGTCAAATCTATATATTTTCCCATATTTTCCATCCTTTTATATAAATGTAATATGACAAAATTATACTAATATAACCTTAAATAAACTTCGATAAATATATTTTTTGTTAAAATATTTGACTAAATTTATATATGGATAGTTTTTATGGATATTAGAAAAGAGTATTTAGAGTTTTTTAAAAATAAAGGGCATGAAGTAGTATCTTCTATGCCATTGGTTCCTGATGACCCAACGCTGATGTTTACAAATGCTGGAATGGTACAGTTTAAAGATATTTTCACAGGAGCAGTTCCAAGACCAAGTAACCCTACTGCTACTTCTTGCCAACTTTGTGTGAGAGCTGGAGGAAAACACAATGACCTTGAAAATGTTGGTTACACAGCACGTCACCATACATTATTTGAGATGTTAGGTAACTTTTCTTTTGGTGATTATTTTAAAGAAGATGCCATAGCTTATGCTTGGGAATTTGTTACAGTTAACTTATCTTTGCCTACTGAAAAACTATGGGTAACTGTTCATGAAAGTGATGATGAGGCTTTTGAAATTTGGTCAAAACATATTGATTCTTCTAGAATTATGAGATTTGGAGACAAAGATAATTTCTGGTCAATGGGTGATACAGGACCTTGTGGGCCATGTAGTGAAATTTTTTATGACCAAGGTGAAGAACACTTTAATGGTCCTGAAGATTATATGGGCGGTGATGGAGACAGATTTTTAGAAATTTGGAATTTAGTATTTATGCAATATGAGCAAAGTGCTGATGGAACAAGAACTCCACTTCCTAAACCATCGATTGATACAGGTATGGGACTTGAAAGAGTTATTGCTATTAAAGAGGGTGTTTATAATAATTTTGATTCATCAAATTTTCAACCAATTATTAAAAAACTAGAAATACTATCTAATAAAAAAACTACAAAAGAGACAATTGGTTCATATAGAGTTATCTCTGACCATTTAAGAGCAAATTCATTTATGTTAGCTCAAGGGATATTATTTGGAAATGAAGGTAGACCTTATGTAAATAGAAGAATCATGAGACGTGCTGTTAGACATGGTTATCTTTTAGGATTTAGAAAGCCATTTATGTCTGAGCTTTATGATACTTTATGTGATATCTTAGGACACCACTATACTGAGCTAATTGAGCAAAAAGAGTATGTAAAAGAGCAATTAACTTTAGAAGAAGAAAGATTCTTTAAAACAATAGACTCGGGAATGGCTTTATTTAATGAAGAGTTAGAAAATACTAAAGAGTTATTTAGTGGAGAGATTGCCTTTAAATTATATGATGAGAAAGGTTTCCCTTTAGATTTAACACAAGATATGTTAAAAGATAAAGGTATAGAAGTAGATGTAAAAACTTTCGACACACTTATGTCAGAACAAAAAGCAAAAGCAAAAGCTGCATGGAAAGGTAGTGGAGATATAGCAACTGAGGGAGATTTTAAAACCTTACTTGAAAAATACGGTGTAAATGAATTTGTAGGATATGAAAATACTGCATACAAAAGTAACATAGTTACACTTTTAGATCAAAATTTCAATGAAATTGAAAAGCTATCTGCAGGGCAAACTGGATGGGTTATGTTAGATAAAACTCCATTTTATGCTACAAGTGGAGGACAAACAGGAGATATTGGAGCATTAGAAGATGATAACCATATTGCTATTATTGAAGAAACATCTAAATTTCATGGTATAAATTTATCAAAAATAAAAGTAGAAAAATCTGACTTCATAGTTGGAGAATCAGTAGATGCAGTTGTTGTAAACAGATATGAAATAGCGAAACATCATAGTGCAACACACCTTTTACAAAGTGCTTTAAAGATGGTTCTAGGAGATACTGTTTCTCAAGCTGGTTCATTAAATGATGCTTCAAGATTAAGATTTGACTTTACTTATCCTAAAGCTATGACAACTGAACAAATTGAAGAAGTTGAAGACTTGGTGAACACTATGATTGCACGGGGTTTAGCAGGTGATGTTCAAGAGTTACCAATAGAAGAAGCTAAACAAAAAGGTGCTATTGCTATGTTTGGTGAGAAATATGGTGATGTAGTAAGAGTTGTAAGCTTTGGAGATGTATCAGTTGAATTTTGTGGGGGAACTCATGTGAAAAATGCTCATGATATTGGAAGTTTTTATATCACAAAAGAATCAGGTGTAAGTGCTGGAGTTAGAAGAATAGAAGCTGTTTGTGGACTTGCTGCAACAAAATACACAAAAGATATTATTTCTACAATGAATGAAGTTCAAAATGAAGTTAAAAACAATGATGTAGTTCTTGGTATCAAAAAATTAAAAGACCAAATAAGAGAACTTAAAAAAGAGTTAGAAGAAGCACAAAACTCTATTTCAACACCTATTTTAGAAGAAACAATAGGTGATATAAAAGTTATAGTTGATATTGTTGAAAATGGTGATATTAAAAAACTTGTTGATGATTACAAAAATGGGAATGAAAAAGTTGCTATTTTACTTCTTCAAGCAAAAGGTGACAAGGTTATGCTTGTTGCAGGAAGTAAAAACACAAATGTTAAAGCTGGAGATTGGATAAAAGCAATTGCTCCAATCGTTGGTGGTGGAGGTGGTGGAAGAGCTGACTTCGCACAAGCAGGAGGGAAAGATGTATCTAAAATCCCAGAAGCAAAAGAGCAAGCTTTAAAATATGTGAAGGAAAATTTATAAGATGCAAGATTTATTTCATAACTTTTCTTCAATAATAGTATTTTTACATGTATTAAGTGCTATTATTTGGGTTGGAGGGATGATTGCAATTAGATTTGCAGTTCACTACTCTATGCAAGAGATTGAAGAGCCAAAAATAAAACTTGGAAGAACTTTAGAGAGTCTAAGAAGATTTTTCAATATGGTTATCCCATCAATTATTTTACTTTTACTTACAGCTATTATTATGATAATAGCTTTAGGTTTCAAAGGAACACCTTTATATAGTTTTGTTATAGCAAAAGAGATTGTATGGACTATAATGACTATTATCTTTGTTATTATATTTATAAAAAGAAAACAAGCACAAAAAGCTTTTGATGAAGGAAATTTGGCAATAGCTAAAGAAAAACTTCAACCAATAGCAAATTTTTTAATCCCTACAAATATTATACTTGGTTTAATAGCAATATTTTTAGGAATAACATTAAGAGGGTTGTAATACTCTCTATTGTTATTTTTGGTAACTTTATATAAATTAATATCTTATTGTAAAAAAATTATCCTTTTTTTGAATCTCTTTGTAACTTTTTTTTATTATACTTATAAAAAAGGAAAATAATGTATATAACTATTCTTTATATAATATTGCCTCTTTTATCATCTTTTTTCGCTTTTAAAGATAATAAAAAACTAATATATAGCTTTTCAGTTTTTTCTTTAATAATATTAACTGCTATTTCAGTTTTTCATTTTTTTTCTAATTCTGTTTATCAATTTAATCTAAATACTTTTTTACATACTATTATCACAATTTTAGATTTAGTTTTACTTGGATATTTTGTTTATGTAGGGTTTAAAGCCCAAAATAATAAAGTACTTCTTTTGGCGTTATTTCAAACTGTTTTATTTTTATACTGTATTTTTAATGTTTCCCATGATAAATATGGTGATTTTTATCTAAATAACTTATCATTTTTTATGCTTATAGTTATAAATTTGGTTGGTTCTATTATTGCTATTTATGCAGTTAAATATATGGAGTATGAAAACTGTTCAATGGAAAAAAGAAAATTCTTTTTATCATATCTATGGTTTTTTATTTTTATTATGAATATGATAGTTATAGCAAACAATTATCTACTTTTTTTCTTCTTTTTTGAAATGACAACTTTGTCTTCATACCTTTTAATAAGATTTAGAGAAGATGAAATTTCCATAAATAATTCGTTAAGGGCTTTATGGTTAAACCAATTAGGTGGTATTTTTATTTTGTTTGCTGTAATTATTGCTATACAAAATGATTCAAGTATCTATTTTACTCAACTAAAATCTCCTGAGATTTTAATAGCAATATTTTTAGCCTTTGCAAGTTTTGTAAAAGGTGCCTCAAAACCATTTGAAAGTTGGCTTTTAGGGGCTATGGTTGCTCCTACTCCTGTTAGTGCTATTTTACACTCAGCAACTATGGTAAAAATAGCTCCATTTTTGATTTTAAAAATATCATATATATTTACCCCTACTTTATCTTTTTTAATTACACTTTTTTCAATGGCAGTTTTTACTGTAATAGCATTACAGTCTTTGGCAAAGGATAATTTTAAAGAGATATTGGCATACTCAACCATTGCACTTTTGGCTTTAATGGTAAGTATTGCTTCAATGGGCACACAAGAAGCTTTTACCATAACTTTATATCTAATATTTTTCCATGCGGTTTCAAAAGCTATGTTGTTTATGATAGCTGGAATTTTAGAAAAAGAGTTTCATATAAAAAGTATTGAGGATTTTACAAATTTATTTCAAAAAACACCTATTCTTACTTCACTTATTCTTTTAGGTTTCGCATCTATTACAATGCCACCATTTGGTCTATTTTTTGCAAAATTATTTTCGCTAACATATATAAGTGAACTTATAAAATACAACCCTTTATATCTTTTGGTTGCAATTCTTTTTGTAATAGGTTCATCACTTTTAGTTCTTTTATATTTTAAAGTAGCTTCAAAACTGATAGATTTTTCATCAACTGACAAAATAGTTGAAAAACAAAAGATACCAAAAGAGTTTATTTTTAGCTCTTATATACTCTTTTTTATTGCTGTTTTTTCATTAGTTTTTATAATTTACAACAGCTTAAGTATTTTCATGTTTACAATAACAATTATTTTATTTATAGCTATATTTTTTATTTTGCTTAAAGTATTGAACTTTAAAGGTATAGATAGAGTCAAAGAGTATTCTTGTGGAGAAAAATATACCCACAATGTTGGTGTGTTTTATTATGATTTTGATAAGTATAAAACTTTGTTCCAAAATAGTTTTATACTTATATTATCTATTATTTTGATAGTGGGTTTATCATGAGCAATATGGTTTTAATTTTATTAATTTTATTTGCACCAATTTATGCAGCTTTTTTTGAAGGGGCACAAAGAGTTTTAAAAGCAAAAATGCAAAGAAGAATTGGACCACCAATTTTACAACCCTTTTATGATATGTATAAACTTATGGATAAAAGAGCTTTGATGGTAAATAAAACCCATACTTTACTTGCTCTTTTTTATTTTTTTACCCTTTGGCTTTTAATTGCTTTTATATTTTTAGGTTTTAACCTTTTATATATAATATTTTTGCATCTACTTGCTTCAATTATATTAATACTTGCAGGATTTAGTGTAAAATCAATATTTTCCCATATAGGTTCAAATAGAAAACTTTTATCAATAGTTGCTTATGAACCTGTATTATTATTAGTGGCTATTGGAATATATTTGGTATATGGAAGTTTTGATATAAGCACTATTTTAAATAGTGAATCTCAACTTTTATCATTTCCTTTTATTTACTTAGCTTTAATTTTAATAATCCCAGCGATAACAAAACTTTCACCCTTTGATGCACCAAAGGCACATCAAGAAATAGTTGGAGGGATTGAGATAGAATATGGAGCTATATTTTATGAGTTTTTATATGCAGCAAAATTTTTGGAGATGATTTTTGCATATAGTTTTATATATATTCTAGCAGGAGACAATCATCTTCTAGGATTTGTTTTAGTTCTATGTAGTTTTTTAATTGTAAACTTAATTGATAATTCAACGGCTAGAATAAGAGCATCTCATATGACAAAGGTTATTTTGTTTTTTGGTATTTTATTGTGTAGTTTAAATATTTTAGGAAGTTTATTATGCCCTTAGAAAAATATAGAAAAAAATCCCCTTGGATACTACACTATAACTGTGGTAGTTGTAATGGTTGTGATATAGAGATATTAGCTGCTATGAGCCCACGATATGATTTAGAAAGATTTGGAATATTAAATAATGGAAATCCAAAACAATCAGATATTTTTTTGGTAACTGGACCATTAACTTACCGTTCAAGGGAGAGAATTATAGAACTTTATACAGCTATGCCTGAACCAAAAGTTGTAGTTGCAGTTGGAAGCTGTACTTGTACTGGTGGAGTTTTTAGTGATATGTATAATGTAGAAAATGGAATAGATAGTTTTATTCCAGTTGATGTATATATCCCAGGGTGTGCAGCAAGCCCAGAATTGATTATAGATGGAGTTGTAAAGGGTTTAGAAATTTTAGAGAAAAAAACAAAAGATATTGAAAAGCCTAAAAAACTTCTAGGTAAACTTGATGAAAAACAAGAAACTATAGATAGAACAAAATTTGCAGGAAATATAAATGACTCACAAGATTGATATAATAAATTTAAAAAAGTCTATTAAACACTTTTATAAACCAGAAATTTGGCATTTTGTTACTTTAAATGCGAGTGATATAGATGGAGTTTGTAAACTTCAATGGATATTTTCAAAATATGAACAAAAAGATGAGATTGAGGTTTTTGAGTGTGATGTGGATTTTGATACATCTATTGACTCAATAGCAGATATAATCCCAAGTGCAATTATGAGTGAGATGGAAGTTGTTGATTTATTTGGTTTAAAAATAAACAATGTAAATAAAGGTTTATATTTAGATGAAACCTCAACAAAAACTCCACTAAGGGGTAACAATGCCTAAAAAAACTATAAATATCCCTTTGGGATCTCAACATATAAGTTTACTTGAACCTATTAGATTTAATTTTACAACCCAAAATGAAAAAATTGTTGATGTTGATTGGGATGTAGGTTTTGTACATAGAGGTATTGAAAAAGCTTGTACAACAAATTTTGAATATAAACAAATTTCTTATGTAGTAGCTAGAGTTTGTGGACTTTGTGCTATAACACACTCATTGGCTTATACTATGGGAATAGAACAACTTCTACAATTAGAGATTCCAAAAAAAATCCAGTATCTTAGACTTTTGATGTTAGAACTTGATAGAATCCATTCCCATATGTTGTGTTTATCCCATGTTAGTGAAAATGCTGGATTTGAGGGAATGTTTATGAAAATCATGGGTGATAGAGAACTTGTAATGGATATTCAAGAGGCTATTTCAGGGAATAGAGTACAATTTGATTATGTAAATATTGGTTCAGTAAATAGAGATTTGGAGATTGAAACAGAAAAACTTTTAAAAACAAACCTAACACTACTTGAAGAAAAAATTGATGATTTAATGGACAAATTTACAAACAACTGGTCTCTTAGTTTAAAATACAAAAATATTGGTGTGCTTACAAAAGAAAATGCTTATATAATGAACGCCTTAGGACCAATGGCAAGAGCAACTGGGGCTAAAATAGATGTAAGGCTGGAAACTAATAATTTCCCATATGAAGAGGTGGGTTATGAACCTGTATTTGAAAGTGGTGGAGATATTCATGCAAGAAATCTTGTACGATTAAAAGAGATAAAAAACTCTATTAAAATGGTAAAAAATATTGTAGAAGGTTTACCTGAGGGTCCTATAGAAGTTAAAGCAAAAGGAAAACCAAATGGTGAAGCTTTTACAAGACTTGAAGCTCCAAGAGGTGAAATATTTTATTATCTTCGAGCAAATGGAAAAAGTATGTTAGAAAGAGTAAGAATAAAAACTCCAACATTTTCACAGATTCCTGCAATGGTTGATGTATTTAAAGGCGCTAATTATGCTGATGCTCATGCAATTTTAGCTTCATTTGATCCATGTATGTCTTGTACTGCAAAGTAGTAAACTATGTTTAAATCATTTGTTGAATCCTTTAAAAATATTTTTAAAAAACCTTTAACAATAGATTATCCAAAAGAACCAATTAAAAGAGCTTCTAGATACAGAGGTTTAATTGTTTATGATGTAAATGAGTGTATTTTTTGTGATAAGTGTGAAAAGGTGTGTCCACCCAAAGCTATAGTTTTTCATCAAAATATGGATGGAACAAAAAAATATCACTACAATGAATATCTTTGTATCTTTTGTGGAGAGTGTGTTAGAAACTGTCCTAAGATAGATTTGGCTTTAACCCATAGTGAGATTAAACCAAGTATCGGAACAATGGATGATAAAATATTTACCCATTGGAGGCAAACCTACAAAGAGGCAAAACAAAGTAGAATTGATTATAAAGAGTCTAAGAAAAAAGATAATAGTTTATAATTTAAGTTAAGTTGAATTAAAATTATTTATGAAAATCAAATATATAATCTATTTTTTATTGACTACTATTTTTATATTTAGTGGTTGTAGTAGTTCTAAACCTGTTTATTTAAGTGATAGTATAAACTATAACCATAGTTTCCCTCCTAAATCTTCTTATAATTATGATATTACAAAAAATATCTCTTATAGTAAGCTTTATGATGCTTTATACTCACAATTTATTGAATGGAAAGGGGTTCAATACAAATATGGAGGAGATACAAAAAAAGGTATAGACTGCTCTGCTTTTGTGCAAAGAACTTTTAAAGATAAACTTCATAAAAAAATTCCAAGAACTACTAAATATCAATCATCATTTGGAAAAGAGATCGATATGGATGAGTTGCAAATGGGTGATTTGATTTTTTTTAAAACTGGTTTTAGTACAAGACATGTGGGGATATATTTAGAAGGTGGCAAGTTTTTACATGCCTCAACAAATTTTGGAGTGATAATTTCCCATTTGGACAACCCTTATTATCAAGCTAGTTTTTGGAAAATCCAAAGGATTTTATACTAAAATCCTCCATATAAAGCCAATACTACTGGAATATAAACTATAGATATCAAGGTTGATAATAAAACTGTAAAAGATGCTTTTTCTGGTTTTGCTTTTAGTAAAACTGCTAAAGTAACTGTATTACCTGCAAGGGGTACAATAGAGAATAAAAACATCACTTTATAAATCTCTTCATTTAAAAAGTTTATAAAATTTTTATCTACAAAGATAATAGCTAATACAACAGCTGGCCAAAAAAAGAATTTAAAAAAGTAAGAGATTCTAATATATTTTTTATCAAAATCTTCATGGATGTTAAACCCTTTCATTCCCATTCCAAGCATCATCATACCTAAAATTCCATATGCCCATTTTAGGTTTTCAAAATATGGAATTATAATTTCTGGTGTTCTAAATCCTGCAAGGTTAAAACAAAGTCCCGCTATAAAAGCGTATAAAAGTGGCAATTTTATGATTTTTACTATAGATTGCCTAGCTGTAAAACTTCCCTTTGCAGTTACAAAAAAACCTGTAGTATTTTCATATAAAAGTGATGCTAAGGTACCAAAAATAAATATATTTGCACTATTTGGGTCTAACAAAATCATTGCTAGTGGAATTCCAAAAAATCCTGTATTTCCGGTACCACAAGTAAAAGCCAAAGTATTTACACTAGCATCTTTCCAATGATTTTTATATCTATGTAAAATATAAAAAGCAATACTACTTCCGAAAACAAAAATAAAAATAGGAAGAAATACAAGTTGTAGATTGATTTCAATAGATAAAACAGCAAAAAATATTACAATTGGACCTAAAATATATACTAAAAGCGTAGCTACATATTCCCTTTTTACTTTTAAATATCTAGTTGCTAGATAACCAATAATGATGTTTAAATACAAAGGGAAGATTTTTCCCAAAATCACTAAAAAAATATTCAATTAAATTCCTAAATAGTTTGATAAAAGAAAGAGGATTATAACACAAACTGTATACATTTTTAAAGCATAAAATATATTTATCTTAAATATTTCAATTGCATATAAATTATATCTAGATTGCATAGTTAAATTTACTCCACTAAAAGGTGAAGTTGAAACAGCAGTAGACCAAGACATTAGAAAAGTTGCTGCAAGTAAGGTTTGATTTAAATCCCCCACCCAGTTTCCTATAACAGCAATAGAGATTATTGGATGAATACCAACAAATGATAAAAGTATCAAAATAAGTAGTAATATAGAAGCACTTATTCCATCAAAATGTTCAAAAGGCAAAGCGATATTAAATCCAATCAAAATAGAACTAACACTAACACCAAACATACCAGCAACCAAAAATAATGCTAATTCATTTTTCATCTTTGGTAACTCTTCAAAAACATGAGTGTTTAATTTTTTTACCGCATTTTTTATACCTAATTTAAAAGGTAAAATCACTGATGTTAAAACAATAGAAAAAAATGAGATAAGTAATATAACTTTTAATTGTGGATAATAATGATTTGCAAGAATAACCATCAATGCTAAAACAAATGGTAAATATAAGGTTTCAAAATGGATTGGATACCCTTCAAATTGCTCTATATCACATTTGCTACTTGAGATTTCAAAATATGTAAAAATAAAAGCAATAATAGCTAAAATAAGTCCAAAAAATATAATAGTAATTGTCGATAAATTAGGTGCATAAGTTGATGCAGCTGCAAATGCAACAAAGAAAGGAGACCAATAAGCATCTGAAGAAAAAGCCCTAGTTAATACTATAATCTGCTCTTTAGTTAATCTTGAGGTTTTTGATAATTTATCAGCTACTAAAATTAAAGCCGATAAATTTATAACTGAACCAAAAAGATGAATTCCCAAATATGTTTTAATAAATGAATTTTTACCCTTTGGCAAAGCTTTTATCTTTTCCTCTTTAGGTGTAGCAATTAACCTTAAAAAACCAACTCCTATAAGAAGTGTTAAAAGATATTGATTTACTAAAATAGCCCTTTTAAAATCTATATCAAAACCTCTTTGATAACTAAAAGCAAAACAGATAACTGAAAGAACTATTAATGTTATCAAAAGTTTTTTATTTGAACTATCTTTAAAAAGTATAATCAAGGCAAACCAAGCTAGTATCCCAGATAAAACAAAAATTGGACTTGAAAAAAAATAACTATATATAGTAACAATAAATGATAAAAAAATTAATATTCCAGATATTTTTTGTAAATTCATATGCAATTATACATAATTTAATTCGCTTTTTCCTCTCTTTTGATAAAATAATAAAAATTTTATAAGGACAACTTTGATTAGACTTGGTTCAAATTCTCCAACACGAGTAAAACTACTAAAAGAAAATAATATAAAATTTATTCAAAATGGTGGAAATTTTGACGAAAATTCTATTAAAGCATTAAATCCTAAATCTTTTGTATATGAAGCAACACTTGGAAAATATAATGAACTATTTAAAAAATATGGTTGTGAAGATATGCCATTATTAGTTGCCGATTCAGTAGTAACAACTAATGAATTACTTCTTAGAAAAGCAAAAGATGTAAATGATGCAAAAAAAATGTTGGAACTTCAAAGTGGAAATAAAACCTCAGTTATAACTTGTATGATTTATCATAGTATATATAAAAAAGTTATTGATTTATCTATCACAACTTACGAGTTTAAAAAGTTTGATAAAACAGATATGGAAGAATATATAAAATCAGGCGAATGTTTTGGAAAAGCAGGAGCTATAATGGTTGAAGGATTTTGTAAACCTTATATAAAAAGTGTTGTGGGTTATGAAAGTACAGCTATGGGACTTTGTGTTGAAAAGTTAAAGTTATATTTATGACATATTCACGTTTATTTGATTTATTTTATAGTTTTTTATTATTGACATTACTTTATATTTATTTTAATAACTTTCCTCTAAATGTTGATTCTACATGGATTTTGCATGGTGCAAAACAGATATTATCAGGCACAACTTTATATTCTGAACTTCCAGCATTAAATCCACCTTTAATATATGTATATTCTACTATACCTGTCTTATTTAGTAAATTATTACCTTTTAATGAAAAAGTCTTATATATACTATTATTAATACTATTAACAGTAGTTTCCTTATACCTTTCATTAAAAATTTTATCTCAATTATATAAGACAAATACTAAATTATTGAGAGTTTATCTTTATGCTTTAGGCTTTATTTTAATACTTTCACCCATACCTAGTTTCGGAGAAAGAGAACATCTACTAATAATATTTACTACACCTTATATTTTAAGTATGATATATAGGAATAAGATATCATTAGATAAAATGACACTGATTGCAATATCAACTTTTGCAATTTTTGGATTTAATTTAAAACCACATTTTTTCTTATTATTTTTGATAAGTGAACTAATCCTAATAATAAATCAAAAAAATATCAAAGCTATTTTAAGAATAGATTTTTTTATAATTGCTTTAAGTGGTCCTTTTTATTTATTGTTTATTTATATTTTTTTTTATGGATATTATAGCGTTGGAATACCCCTTGCAATAGAAATATATACTATATCATTTAATAAATCTATTTTAGATATGCTATATAATTTAGATACACTATTTCTACTCTTTATTTTATTATTATGGTTTATAATTAGAAGAAAAAAATTTTATTATGAAGAACTAAATTTTTTTGGACTAATTTGTATCTCGTTAATAATTTATTTAATTCAGCAAAAAGGTTGGACTTATCATAGAATTCCTATATTCATGATTAATTATATATTTTTAACACATATACTTTTAAATTTAATGAAATCATCAAACTTTATAAAAATTGTTGTTTCAGTTATTTTCATTGAATTGATATTAATGATTATATATTTAAATATTTTATCAGTCCCTAGATATAAAGTCCTTGAACAATTAGTTCAAAGTCTACCCAAAAACACTACAATTCAAACTATATCAATGGATGTTGCTATGGGTCAATCTTTGTTGAGAGAAGATCAAAAATGGGCTTCAAGATTTGGTGGTTTAATTATGTTGAACAAACTAATAAAAGAACCCAATAATCTAAAATTTAAATCCTATTTATTTAATTCAATAATTGAAGATTTAAATAAATATAAGCCAGATTATATAATATTTTGTGGTAAATACACAAGGTTTAATTATTATGAATATTTTCAGCAAAATCAAACTCTATTATATATTTATAAAAACTTTTATAGTAAAAAAATAATAGATGATTATATTATATTAAAAAAAGAACAAAATTTCTAGATATTTATTTATATATTTTTACCTCATTTAGTCCTGCTCCATTAGCATAGAAAGAAACTATTTCAATGCCAACTTTTTTTACACCTTTTATTTTTTTATGTTTTATAACTGTCCAATCTGGATATTTCTTTAATCTACTAATCTTACTAAAGATAACTTTATCTTCATTATCATAATAATTTAATATAATTTTATCTGTCCCTTTATCACCTTCTAATCCATTTTTTGTATTTAGAATCATTGTTTTTGATACACTTTCTTCTTTTTTTAGTTCTAAAAAAACAGTATCTAGTTTTTTGTCTGGTAGTACCCAATAGTCATTACACATTTCAAAAACAATAGAATCATTTATACTTTTTAGATTATCTTTATTTAAGTTATTTTTTGAATATATTTTTTCAAAATCAATAAGTTGATCATTTAAAGTTAAATACTTTTCATTTTTTACATATATTTTTGGACATTCATTGTATTTATCTTTATTAGAAACTAAAGTATATTTATCATTTATAATTTTTATAATTTTTGGATAGTTTTGAATACTATGTTTTTCTACATTATTAAAATTAAAACTATTTGGTGATACTGCATCAATTACAAAATTTGGATTATTTGTTTTAATATCTTTTAAATATTTATCCTCGAAATATTCTTTATTTTTAACATTATAAATGTAACTAAATGGTAAAAGTTCTTTAGTAGCACTTGGCAAACTTGTATCAATATAAAATTGACACATCCATCCCCAAACAACTAATTCATCATTTGAATCTGGATTCATCCATTTAAATAAATCTCTTTCATAAAATATATCATCTGATAAATTAAGGTTTTTAAAATATTTATTCCCTTGAAAGTTAGAATAGAATTTAAAAATGAAAGATATGGTAAATAAAACCATTATTAATTTTAAATACAAATTATCATTAATCCTTAAATTTTTTGATACTAATATAAATAAAAAAGAAAATAAAATTATCAAAATAGGAAATAGAAGATTCAAGTAATGTAAAAAAATCCTACCAGGTAATAAGACAACATATATTGTACAAATAAGTATTAAAACTAATTCTAGAAAAATTATTTTTTCTTTACTAGATACATGCATTTTGAAAATAAAAATTAAAGTAATAAATAAAAAAATAAATATTAAGTATGTGGTAACAAATACAAGAATCTGTGAGTCATAAGATATATAAAATATTATAAGATCAAAACTTAAGCTTTCCCCTATATAGTTGACACCACTTAATATGTAACCATAATAAAAATCATAAATATTACCATTTAAAAATAAAGGTACTAAAAAAATAATACTTGGAATAAAAGAAAAAGAAACAGCTTTTAATAAATTTCCTAAAGTTTGAGCTCTTATAAAAATTATATATAAAGCAAAAAAAATACCTATTAAAATAGCAATTGGACCTACTTGTAATTTTGTATAAGGTAAAAGTCCTAGTATGAAAAAAATTAAATATAAATTTAGTTTTTTATTTAACATAATTTTTTTCTCAAAAATAATTTTATTTATAAAATAAATACATATTAATATAAAAAAAATAGGTAAACGTTCACTACTATAATGCAAAAAATCTT
>QKDL01000003.1 GCA_003252105.1 Arcobacter sp. | reverse complement strand
AATGTATAATATTTAATAATCAAACTATAGGATGGGCAATGTATAAGATTTTATTATTGGTATTATTAATGTTTATTAACTTATATTCTAAATCATTTGATTTTGAAGAAGTTTTAAATGAAACATTAAAAAATAATAAAAAATTAAAACTACAAGAACTAAATACACAAGCTACAAAAAGTGACATAGATAAAGTTGCTTCATATTCATATGGACAATTAAATCTAATAAGTGAATTTAGTAGAACTAATCATGCAGGATATGTTTTTAATTCAAAACTATCTTCAAGAGAAGCTTCATTTAGGGATTTTGGTTTTGTACAAATGTCAGAAGGGATAGATACAAAACCTGTTGATTTAAACTATCCTGATGATAGAAACAATTTTAATTCTAAAATTACATACGATCTCCCTTTATTTACAGGATTTAAACTTTCAAATCAAAAAGAGATTTTAAAACTAAAACACAAAGCAGAACAATTACAGCTAAGTTTAGATAAAAAATCTTTAGAATATGAGGTTTTAAAAGCTTACAATGGAGCTGTTGTAGCAAAAGAGTTTATCAAAGCTGTATCAAAAGCAAAAGAAGCAATGAATTTAGTTGTAACTTCTGCTAATGAGTTTTATAAAGAGGGTCTTGTAACTAAAATAGATACAAAACAAGCAAAAGTTCATCAACTAAATATTCAAAGTAAACTAAATGAGATTAAAAATAGATTTGATTTAGCTATTGCCTACCTTAGATTTTTAACTTCAAATGAAACTATAGAAGATGTAAAAGACTTAAAAGCAATAAATTTTAACAAAGAAAGCTTAGATAACTTATATCCAACTGCATTAAAAACAAGAGATGACTTTAAGATGATGGATATCTATCAAAAAAGTATGAAAAAAAATATTGATTTAAACAAATCTTCATATTATCCAAATGTATATTCTCACTTAGAATATGGAGTAAATGATAGTTCTGTAGATTTCAATGAAGACAAAGACTATTATATGGCTATGGTTGGAGTTAAGTTAACACTATTTGATTCTACAAGAGAATATGATGTTCAGAAAAGTCAAATAGAGTTTAATAAAACTGTGTTAAATCAAAATCAACTAAAAGATGCTATTAAATTACAACTTCAAGAAGCTTTATTAAATTTACAAACAAAAGAAAAAATATATAAAGAAAAAATTGAAGCTCTACAACTAGCAGATGAAGTTTTAGAACAATCAAAATTGATGTATAAAAATCAATTAATTTCTATGACTGATTTATTAAAACAAGAAGCAATGCAAAGGGAAACACAAGCTTCAATGTTAAATGCAAAATATGAAAAATCTATAGCTATGGGAAAACTATACCTTGCTATGGGACAAAGTTTAGAAAACAAAGGAAACTTATAAATGAAGAAATATATATTTACACTACTTTTAGCTTTAATCAATTTACCTAATCTTAATGCCATGGATATAAGCGGTACAGTTATCTCAGACAATGAAAAGATTATCACAAGCAGATATATGGGATTTATAAAAAAAGTGTATGTAAATGAAGGTGATTTTGTAAAAAAAGGTCAACTTCTATATGAAATTGATTCTGCAAATATTGATAGTAACAAAAAAGAAGCACAGTTGAGTGTTCAAATTCAAGAAAACAATCTTAATAATCTTAAAATTAATTATGAAAGATACAAAAGACTTTATGCAAAAGATTTAGTTCCTAAATATGATGTTGAACAACTTGAACTAAAACTTCTAAATGTACAAAATATGTTAAATATTGCAAAAGCAAAACTAAAAGAGGTAAATGAACAATATCAATACCTAAAAATCAAAGCCCCAAATGATGGCTTAGTTATTAAAAAAAGTATAAAAAGTGGAGAGATGGCAATGCCTTCTATGCCAGCAATAGTTCTATCAGATTTATCAAGTTTAAAAATTAAAACAAATGTTGCAGAAAGCTATTTAAATACAATAAAAACAGGTCAAAAAGTTGAAATACTTATAGAGTCTATTGGATTAAAAACAACGGGAGAAATATCTGCAATAATTCCAAGTATGCAAGATATGACGCACTCATTTGTTTTAAAAATTAGTTTTGATACAAAAGGTGAAAAAATTTATCCAGGTATGTATAGTAAAGTTTTTTTAGATACAGGTGATACAAATGGACAATAATCTAAACATAGCAGGTAAACTAGCTAAAACATTTATTGACCACCCTTTAACATTTATTCTTAGTATTTTTATACTTTGTTTGGGTTTTATATCTTTAGAATTTATGCCACGAGAAGAAAATCCTCAAATTAAAGTTAGTGGTGGAGCAGTAATAGTTGTTGTTCCAGGTGCTAGACCTAGTCAAATAGAAAAAGTAATAATTGAACCTCTAGAAAAAAAGATTAAAGAGATTAAAGGGGTAGAACATATTTACTCATTTGCAAAGGATTCTGTTGGGATTGTACAAGTTCAATACTTCATAGGGGAAGATAAAGAGGAATCAAATCTAAAACTATATGATCAAGTTATGAGAAATATGGATTTACTTCCAAAGGGTGCAATGCAACCTATTATAAAAACAATGGATATTGATACAGATATTCCTATTGCTACAATAGCTTTTTATGCAGATCAAAATAAAATTACACAAACACAACTTTATAATGAAGTAAGTAAAATTGCATATGAAGTAAATAAAATAGACCAAGTTGCTTTAGTAGATTTAAAAGGTGAAAAAAAAGAGCAATACAATATAGAAGTAAATGCTAATAAATTAGCTTCATTTAACCTATCTTTGGGACAAATTGCTTCTCAAATAAAAGCTTTAGCAAAAACTATGCCTAATATAAATAGCGACAATAATAATTCAAACTTAACTATTTTAAGTATAAAAAATGCAATAGAATCAAAAAAAGATTTAGAAAATATTATTGTTTCATATAACTTTGGAACACCAACTTATCTAAAAGATGTAGCAAATATATCGAGAAGTTATGATATCCAAAATAAAAAAAGTGCTTATATCTATACAAAAGATCATCCTTCTGGCATAGAACAAGTAACATTAAGTGTATCAAAACTAAAAGGTGCAAACTCTGTTACTATAAATGAAGATATTTTCAAATATATTGACTCTATAAAAGAGGAATTGGCAAGTAAAAATATAAAATATGTGATCACCAGAGATGATGGATATACTGCTAATAATGCTGTCAATTCATTGGTACAAAACCTTTTAATCTCAATTTTAATAATCGCAATTTTATTGATTTTCTCTTTAGGTTTAAAAGAAGCTATGATTGTATCTTTGTTGGTTCCTATGATTTTATCTCTTACTTTATTTGTTGGTTTTATGATGGATGAGACTATCAATAGAATCACCCTATTTGCACTTATTGTAAGTCTTGGTATGCTTGTGGATGCAGCTATTATTGTTATTGAAAATATTGTAAGACACAGAAAAGAGGATAAAGAGAAAACAGATTTAAAAACTTTATCTATTTTAGCAACAAATGAGATAGGAAATGCAACAAATATTGCAACAATAGCTATTATTATGACATTTATTCCTATGTTTTTTGTTGGTGGTATGATGGGACAATTTATGCACCCTCTTCCAGTATTTGTTCCAATTGCTTTGATTGTTTCATTAGTCATTGCATATGTATTTACTCCATATTTAGTTAAAAAGTTTTTATAAGGATTTAAATGAAGTTAGAAAAATTTATTTATGATATTTTAGAAAATAGATTTAAATCTTTAATGGTTTATGCAATAACTTTAGGCTTATTTATATTATCTGTTGCAACCTTTCCCACTGAAATTGTAAAAGCAAAAATGCTTCCAAGTAAAGATTCGGATTCTTTTTCTGTATATGTTGATTTAAAAGATGGTTCATCCCTTAGACAAACAAAAGAAGTCAGCTCTTGTATCTCGAATATCTTAATTCAAAAAGACTTAGTAGAAAATGTATCTGTATTTTTAGCAGAGGGACAACCCCTTGATTTTGCTGCTTTAGTTAAACAAAGTGCCCTAAAAGATAAACAGTCTCAAGCAGAGATTATGGTAAATATAAAAAAAGCTTACGATAGAGATATTAGAAGTTATAATTTTGTAAGTTCAATTAGAAATGAGTTACAAAATAGTTGTAATAAATATGAAGCAAATATCAAACTTATAGAACTTCCAGCAGGACCTCCTGTATTAGCTTCTATAGTTGCAGAAATATATGGTGGAAACTCTTTTGAATCAAGAAGAGCATTTGCAAAAAAAATTGAAGCTGTTTTAAAAAAACAAAAAACTTTAGTAGATGTAGATACTATGGCTGATGATGACGTAAAAAAATTTGAAATACTTTTAGACAATAATAAAATTATAAGAAGTAATGTCTCAATAGAACAAGTAAAAAATATTTTGTATCTAGCTTATGAAGGTTCAGAAATATCAGCTGTAAATGAAAGCAATACTCAAAGTCAGGTTCCTATTTTCTTGAGATTAGATGATAATAGAGTTTTTAACTCAAATAAAAAAGATGATATTGCAAAAAAACTATCAACATTAAAAGTTATGAACAAAAATGGTTTTATGATACCACTTAGTGAATTAGTTACCATTAGAGAAGCTATAAAAGAGGCAACCTCTACATCAAAAAATTTAACTGCTATGATAAATGTTATTGCAGAAACTAATAAAGATAGCCAAATATATCCTTTACTTGATGCAAGAGATGAGATGTTAAACTCATTTGATCAAAACTATGAAGTGGTAAAATCAAATATGTTAAACTTAGAATTTATAGATAAAAAAACAGGTGAAAGATTTCAATTAATCTGGGATGGAGAATTAAAAGTTACAATTGACACATTTATTGATTTAGGTGGAGCTTTTATTATAGCTCTTGTATTAATCTTCTTTTTGATGGTTGTATATTACAAAAGTTTTGCAATATCAGGAGGAATAGTTTTATCTAGTTTTATCTCTATTATTGGAGTAATTTTTGCCCATATTATTATGGATATTATTACAACCGATACCTTTTATCTTACGGCAACATCACTAATAGGATTTATTGGACTTATTGGAATAAACTCTAGAAACTCAACACTTATTATTGACTTTACAAAACAACTAATTGAAGAGAAAGGTTTGAGTATAAATCAAGCTATAGCAAAAGCAACTGCTACTAGGTCAAAACCTATTATATTAACTGTTTTAACTATGGTATTTGCATCTTCTTTACTTGCAACGGATGCTGTATTTGGAGGTCTAGGAGTTGCTCTAATTGGTGGTACACTGATCTCTTATGTGGTTTCTATGTTTTTTGTGCCAGTGATTATCAAAAATCAAATCAAAAAGATTTTAACTAAAACTGTCAGTGATTAATTATTGGCATTTTTATAGTAAAAGTAGTTCCCAAAGAACTACTTTTTACACCTATATTACCTTGACAATGGTCATTTATAATAATCTTACTCATATACAATCCAAGACCTGTTCCATCTTTTTCACTTTTTGTTGAAAAATATGGATCAAAAATTTTATTTATTATATTATCAGGAATCCCTTTTGCATTATCACTTATCTCAATATAAATAGTATCCTTATCACAAAAAGTTTTTATCTGTATTTTTGCAGATTCAATTTTATTTTCAATCAAAGCATCTTCTGCATTTTTTATCAAATTTAAAATAACCTGATTTATCTCCGTTGAATTTAATATTAGTTTTCTATTACACTGATAATCCTTATATAAAGAGATATCATTTGAAATTAATGAATTATTTAAAATAGATATTGAGTCTTCAATAATAGATTCAATTGTTGTTTCAACCTTTTTCTTATCAGTTTTAAAGAAGTTCCTGAAATCATCAATAGTAGAAGATAGATGTTGTGAATAATTTGAAATTAGAGTTAACTCATCTTGAATAGTTTCTTTATTCATTTTTTCATCAATCATAAATCTAATCAACATATTATTTGCAGTTGCTGATATAGCTGTTAATGGTTGTCTCCACTGATGAGCAATCATTGAAATCATCTCTCCCATTTGAGCAAGTCTCGATTGTTGCATAAGTTGATTTGTTTTTTCCTCATTCTTTTTTATCTCTTTTTCTATTTTCTCTTCTAGATTATGTGTCAATTCATTTAATTTTTGTTCTATTTTTTTTCTATTATCAATATTTCTCCAAACCATATGCAAAATATTTTCATTGTTTATCTCAATAGAAGTTATTACAACTTCAAACCACAAATTTTTTCCTGTTTTTGTTTTATGAACCCATTCAACAAAATTTGAACCTTTTTTTATGGCTAATTCAATCATTTCATTAAATCTTTCATTTGAATGAAACTTGTCAGGTTGATATTCTGGAAAAAAATTTGCAATATCTTCTATAATAAACTCAGTTTTTGTTTCATACTCTAAAAGCTTATATGCTGATTGATTACAATCTATAATTGTTTTATCCTCTGCTTTAAGTATTATTATTCCATCAGCTGATTCATAATATATCTTTTCAAAAAGCATTTTTTGTTTTATTAATTCTTGGGTCTTTTTTTGTAATTCAAAACTTTTTTGTTCAATTTTATCATTTGCTTGTTGTAATTTTTTATTATGTTTATTTAATATAAGTTGTCTGTAAAAAAGTATAAATATAAAAAATATTATAATAGAAATAGTCTCCCACAAATATTGTAATTCTACAACTTTTTCAACTTTTGCAGAAAACCAACGTTTTTTAATCTCTTGTACCTCTTCTTTTTTTATGGCAATTATCCCTTTATTGATTATTGGTAAAAGTCTTTTATAATCATTTCTAACCATAATACGAAGATCAAAATTAAACTCAGTTGTTCCAGAGATTTTTATATTTTTAAAACCATAATCAACTATTGCTTGTGAAAGAACAGGTAACACATCTATTACAGCAAATACTTCATCTCTACTTAATTGTCTCAAAGCTTGAAGATTATTATTTACTTGCATAAAATTGATTTGTGGATATTTATTTTTTAATAGATTAAATATTGTGTTTGTAGTTCCTAAGGCAACTTTCTTACCATTTAAAATAGAGATATCACTTATATATCTTTTATCATTTGTTGTAGCAATAGCCAAAGGATATGAAGCATAAGGTAGTGAAAACATTCCATATGTAATATTATTTTCCGAAATAGAAGAGGATAAAATAATATCAGCTTTTTTATTTTTAAGTAATTCATATGAATTTTTTAATGAAGGAACACCTGTACAAATAGATTCAATTAAAGTTTTCTTTTTAATTAAATCCCAATAATCCAAAGAGATTCCTGATAACTTATCATTTTCAATAAAATTAAAAGGTATCCAGTCTGTTGAAACCACACAATTGATTTTTGTTTTTATTAAAAACTCCCTTTCTTCGGGAGTTAAATTGATTAATTCTATTTGATTTTGTTCAGTTTTAGATAATGTATTATCTATTGCAATTAAGTTAGTACAAAAGAGTATAATAAAAGAAAAATATATAAATATATTTTTACAAGTCATAAACCATTGCAATTTCATCACAAATAGGAAAGTGTTTACATCGAATACAATCTGCCCAAATTTTATGTTCAGGTATATTCTCTTTTTCAATCTCTTTAAAGCCTAATTTTTCAAAGAATTCTCTTTGATAGGTTAATGATAAAATTTGTTGTAATTGTAGTTTTCTACCCTCTTGTATACAAGATTCAACAAGTTTTCTACCAAGATTTAAACCTCTAAATTTTTTTGAGACAACTAAACTTCTAACCTCTGATAATCTCACTGAATGAATATGTAAAGCAGTAAATCCAGCAATTTCACCATCAACTTCAACTACAGTATATGATCTAATTGTATTTGCCATTTCATCTTCTGTTCGTAAAAGAATAATCCCTTTTTCAACCTCTTCTTTTACTAAAGCTTGCATTGCTGCTATATGAGTCACATTAGGTTTAAAAAAATTAATTTCCAAATAAATATCCTGTTATTCTATTTTGTAATTGCTCTAAGCCTCTTTTTTTTAAATTTGAAACAAAAATACCCTCTGGATATTCTCTTTTCAATTTTGCCAAATCGTTTTGTTTTAGTTTATCTGTTTTAGTAAAAGCATGAACAATAATTTGATCGCCTCTTTTAATACTTTTTAAAAATTCATCAACATTTTTATCTATATCTAGTTGTGGATGTCTTGCATCAATTAAATGAACAAATATTTGCAAATTTGGTCTTTGTTCTAAATAACCAGTAAGATTTCTATTCCACTCTTTTTTTAAACTTTTAGAAACTCTAGCATATCCAAATCCAGGTAAATCAACAAATCTAGCAAATAAATAAGGTGTTTCTTCATTTTCTGTTTTAAACTTTATATCAAAATAATTTATCAACTGAGTTTTACCAGGTGTTGATGATGATTTTGCCAAACCTTTTCTGTTTGTTAAAGTGTTAAGTAATGAAGATTTTCCAACATTACTTCTACCTAAAAATGCAACTTCAGCACAATCAGGACTTGGAGAATCACTAATACTTTGAGCAGAAGTTAAAAACTTAGCATCAACTATTTTCATTGTTCTTTTCCACTATTGTCTATATTTAAAATAAATCTAACTGGTTTATCATCACTTCCACTAACTTTTGCACTTCCAGTTAATTGGTTTATAAATATTTTATCAGCGTAAATTTCTCTCTCTTCAACAGTCTCTTTTATATAACCTTTTCCAATAACTGTATACTCTTGCTTTTCAGGATTATATATAACTCTCTCCCCATTTCCAATAAAATGTTTTCCATTTGAATAGATTTCAAAATCAACTTTTCCTGTTGCAATATATTGTATTGGTTTTTTTGTTTTTGTATTTATAAAAATCTCTAATTTATTTGCATTTAATTTGTCTTTAGACATTTTTAGTTTTACATTCCCTGTAAAAGTTGAAATACCTTTTTGGTCATCTGCTTCAAATTTTTTTGCATCAATAATCAATTTTTGTGACTCTTGTGCAAATGTTAATGATATAAAAAATATTAAAAATATAAAATATCTCATAAAATCCCTTATTGTTTTAAATTAATTTCAAAATGTGTATTATTTGC
>QKDL01000086.1 GCA_003252105.1 Arcobacter sp. | reverse complement strand
ATTGAACCAGAAATATTATGCCAAATACTAAATATAGCTCCAGGAAGTGCACTAAGTGGTGTAAAGTATTTCATCGCTAATACTACTGCTAATCCTGAGTTTTGCATCCCTACTTCTATAGCTACAGTTTTACACTCTTTTTTTTCAAAACCAAAAAGCTTTGTAAGATAAAAACCACCTAACATACCAATTAGATTATGACAAATAATTGCCAACATCAAAGATATTGCTATTGTTGAGATTTTACTCTCATTTAAACCTATGATTATCCCTATAATAAAAACAATAGCCAACACAGAAAATAATGCAAAAATATCTTCTCTTTTTTCAATAAATTTGTGGAAAAAATGGTTTAAAACTAAACCTGCTACTACTGGAACAAACACTATTTTTAAAATACTTAATAACATATCAAAAGCAGGTACAGGTACAGTTTGTCCCACATAAAGTAGTGTTAAATATGGTGTAATTATGATTGATAATAAAGTAGATACAACTGTCATAGTAATAGAAAGTGCCACATCAGCTTTTGCCAAATATGCTATAACATTTGAAGCAGTTCCACCAGATACCGCCCCAACTAATACCATGCCCACCAAAAGTTCATCAGACAAATCAAAAATTTTTGAGATAATAAAAGCAGCTAAAGGCATAAGTAAAAATTGTAAAACCACTGCTAAAGCTATTACTTTTGGTCTTTTTAAAACTCTTCTAAAATCTGCAACTTTAAGAGTAATTCCCATACAAAACATTATTACAATTAATAAAGGGATAATCCAAGATTTAAATCCTACAACTAAACTTGGCTGAAAATACGAAATTGCAGAAAATAGAATAGCCCATATAGGAAATAGTGATGTGACTTTTTTTAACATAAACATCCTAATAATTGATTGATTTGCTTGTTTTAGATTTTATAATTGTATCATATTAGATATGAAGCCAATGCCTCATATCTATTGGTTCATACCATTTTGGAAACCTTTGTTCCCCTTATTAGCTTTTTTATTCATCATTTGAGCATTTTGTCCTTTTAAAAGCTCTATTTCAGATAATTTTCCATCACCATTAGTATCAAAATCACTAAAAGCTGGAGCATTAGAAGCATTTCTCATAGGCATACCTTGTGCCATTTTTTGTTCTGCACGTTTTGCTCTTGCATCATAAAACTCTTTTTCACTAATAAAATTATCATTGTTAGTATCATATACAGAAAAAGGGATTGGTCCCCTTTGCGGTAACTCTTGTGCATTTAAACTAAGTGATAATAAAACTGCTAATCCTAAAAATATAGTGCTTTTTTTTACCATATTTTTCATAACGTCCTCCTTCTTTTAAATTTTCTAATTATACTCTTTTTATACATAATTTATTAAATTATTAAGGAATCTGTCTTTTTAACTTCTGCAAATAAATAGTTTAATCCTGCCATAAAAGAATTATGTACATCTTTTGCTTTTACAATTTCGCCATTTATACTTAAATCTTTTGTTGTACAAGCATCATATATTACTTCACACTTATACCCTTTATCAAAGGCTGCTCTAACTGTTGAATCAACACACATATGACTCATCATTCCACATAATACTAATTCTTTTATATTTAATCTATCCAAAACCTCTTCAAGTTCAGTTTCTAAAAAACTATTTGGATAGTTTTTTTCTATTATAATTTCATCTTTTTTTGGTTTTACATTCTCATGTATTTGTACTCCAAAACTGTCTGGTACAAAAAAAGTTGCACCTTCTCTTATACTAAAATGTTGTATATGTATAATAGGAAGACTTTTTTCTCTAAATTGTTCTAAAAGTTTTTTTATATTTAAGCTTGTTTGTATTGGATTAACTAATTCACAAGCACCACCTTCAAAATAATCATTTTGTACATCAATTATTATTAATGCTGTCATTTTTTTCCTTTATATTTATTAAGATTTTTCACTATATCTATTTTTTTGGCTAATACCATCATAACCCCACGAATCACCATTTATCTCATCAATCAAAATATAACTTGCAAAACTGATATTTGGTTCAATTGCTTTCAAACCATCATAAACTATTTTTATAAACTCTGCTTTTTCCTCTTCTGTATTTGACCCTTTAGTGATTTTTATCTCTAAAAAAAATGTAGTTGAGTTTATACTATTTATATGCCAACTTTTAAAAGGTAATTTCTCAATTAGTACAGAAGTTACCTTCTCATCTTTTCCCAAAATATCTTTTGTAGCTAAAACAACTAGTTTTAACATCTCATTCTTTTTTTCTTCGAAATTTCTAAGATTTGTTTTTAGATTAATATACGGCATAACTTCCCCCTTTTTAATTAGTTGACTAATTAGTCAAGTAGAAGTATAACAAAATCTTGACCGATTAGTCAAGACTTTAAAAATTTATTTTTTAAGTGAGTTTAAAAAGAGTTCTAATTGGGATATGCAGTCGTAAAAAATTTGACCATCTTGAGATTTTTTTGCAGTACCTAAACATCCTTCCATTGAAGCAACTATATATATTGAAAGAGCTCTTGTATCATCATGTTTTATCTCGCCTTGACTTACTGCTTTGTCAAGTGCTTGTTGAATTAATCCTTCGAAATGTAAATATACATCCTCCAAAGCAATCTTAAAATCTTTGTCTTTAGGAGAGATTTCTTGAACTAAATTGTTCATTTTACATCCTAAGTTAAAATCAAAACAATCCCTATTTTTTATAAGTTTGATTATCTCATCTATAATATTTTCATCATATTTTAATAACACTACATATTTATCATGAATATAGTTTTTGATTCTCTCTTTTATAACAGCTAATCCTAGCTCTTTTTTTGATTTAAAAAAGTGGTACATACTACCTTTGTTCATAGTTGCTTTTTTTAAAATCTTATCAACAGAGGTTGCATGATATCCATTGTGATATATCTCTTCATATGCAACATCAAGTAGTTTTTCTCTTGTAGTATTCATTTGTTAGTCTTTTTTTATCCAAACTTTAAATTTCCAAGCTGGGGATACTAGCTTTCCATCTTCATCATTTATATGGTGATACTCTTTTTGTTCAATCATCTCCCAAGATGAAAAATCGATTGGTTTTAAAAAGGCATCAGCTTCAGCTTCAAAATCCACTTCACTTAGATACATCTTATCAACATAAGGAAATAGTGATTCATAAATATTTGCTCCACCAATTATAAAAAGTTCCTCTTCCCCAGATGATCTTGCAAAATTAAATGCTTCTTGCACATCACTAAAAGTATGCACACCTTCATATTCAAATCCAGAGTTTGATAAAACTAAAGATGTTCTATTTGGAAGTGGCTTTCCAATAGATTCAAAAGTTTTTCTTCCCATTAGGATATGGTGTCCTGAAGTTATTGTTTTAAAGTTTTTAAAATCTTCAGAGATATGCCAAAGCATTTGATTATTTAAACCTATCTCCCAGTTCTTCCCATATGCAACTATCATTGAAATTTTCATTTTATTCCTTTAAATTGGTTCCCAAAAAAGGTGCCTGAAAAAATCATTAATTTTTTTAGGGGACCTTTAAAGGGACCATTTTACTAATTTCTACTTTTTAGCGAAGGAAATAAATTCCTTCTAAAAGTAGCAAAATCTAAAGAAGACAACGAGTTGTCTTTTGGCTATACAGCCATTTCTGCTTTTATTGGTTCATCGCACTCATAATTTAGAAGTTCAAAATCTTCCATCTTAAACCCATTTATATCTTTTATCTCAGGATTTATTTTCATTGTTGGTTTTTTATATGGTGTTCTTGAAAGTTGTAATTTTACTTGCTCCATATGATTTGAATAGATATGTACATCCCCAAAAGTATGTACAAAATCTCCAAGCTCTAAATCACAAACTTGAGCTATCATCATTGTTAAAAGTGCATATGAAGCTATATTAAAAGGAACCCCTAAAAATACATCTGCACTTCTTTGATATAACTGACAAGAAAGTTTCCCCTCTGCCACATAAAACTGAAAAAAAGTATGACATGGTGGCAATGCCATATTTTCAATCTCTGCTGCATTCCAAGCATTTAAAATAAGTCTTCTACTATCTGGATTTGTTTTTATTTGTTCAATAAGCTCAGCTAACTGGTCAACTTTTTTACCGTTTGAACCTTCCCAACTTCTCCATTGTACACCATATACAGGACCTAACTCTTTTACTGTATTTGTATTTGTATATCCTAAGTTTTTACCTTGATAATCAGCATTTGCTGTCCATACAGTTTTTTTGCCTATTAGGTTTTCAGCTTTATCCCCATAATGAATCTCAGCTAATCTTCTTTCATCACTACTTCCTTCTATAAACCATAAAAGCTCACTAATAATCGCTTTTAAATGGGTTTTTTTAGTAGTAACCAAAGGAAAACCTTCACTTAAATCAAATCTCATTTGATAACCAAAAGTAGAGATTGTACCTGTACCTGTTCTATCCTCTTTTTTAACACCATTGTCTAAAATATGCTGTAATAAATCTAAATACTGTTTCAATGATATTCCTTATTTTTTTTAAGTTTTGTATTTTAACATTATAGTTCTTTAATCTATTGCTATTTTAATTCCAAGTATTATCAAGATAACTGCCATAGTTCTATCAAAATATTTTCCAAAAGAGTTAAAAAATCTTTTTACCTTATTTGCAGAAAAGAAACATGAAAAAAGTGAAAATATCAAAAAAGTTCCAATTGTAAAAAACAAACAATATAATAATTGTATATTAAAAGGTGTTTCAGGAGTAACAACCACTGTAAATAAAGCTAAAAAATATAGTGTAACTTTAGGATTAAGTAGATTTGTAAACAACCCTATTCTATAAGCTTTAAAATCACTCATATTTTCTTTTTTATCTTTCTCTTCAAGTTTATATGTGCTTGATTTTAAAATTTTTATTCCTAAATATATTAAATAAATAGCTGCTAGATATTTTAATATAGTATAAACAACTATAGATTTTGAAACAATCAATCCAAAACCTAAAAGTATATATGTCAAATGCACAGAAATACCACTACTGATACCCAAAGCAGTTAATATAGCTTTTCTTCTTCCTTGAGTTATACTTTGTCTTAATATAATAGCAATATCGGGGCCTGGAGACAACATAGCGAATACATGGGCAACAGCAATTATCAAGAACTGATTTAAATAATCCATTAGTTTCTTTTTTGTCCAACTTTTGGTTTACTAACCTCTTTTTGTAAATCTACACTTAGGTTATTGTAAAACAATTCCCCATAATCAGTTGTTCTATTGATTGTTTCATATGCTTGCGTGATACTATTGTTATACCTTACAGCTTCCTCTAAAATCTTTAAAATTTTTACCGATTCTAAAAAGTTAACATGAGATGGAGCTTCAATAGGTGAAGAGTAATATTTATGCATCCTCTCAACTAAGTTCTTATTTCTAATCTCAATAAACACAGATTCAATAGGTGATTTAAAAAATAGAATTTTTTGTTTTACATTTATTGAGATATATGTTGTTTCTGTTCCATAAATCTTTCTAGAAAAAGAATCAAATAAAAACAACTTTTTATTATAGTTATTATTAAACAACTCGTACATAAGTTCTAATATTCTTAATTTTTCCTCTTTTGTATAAAAGTTACCAATCGAAGCAAAACAGAAACTTAAAACAGATTTTATAGAGTACCACTCTGTTGTATCGTAATCATATTTCAACATTTGGTCAATTCTTTTTTGTTTTAACTCTTCAATTTCTGTACTTGTTTTTGTTCTATAAACTTTTTTTACAGCACTATCTCTATACATAGGTCCAGGAAATTGTGCTTGGATTACAAACCTTCTATTTTTTTCCAAATCAATAATATATTTTAATCTACCTGTATAATCCTCATCAATTATTCTTACCTCTTTTTGTGGTATTTGAGTAATTGATTTAATAAACTCTTCCCCGCTACACCCATCTTCCCAGATAAAATCAGGATATCTAAAGATATTGCAGATTTTATTTTTTACATCTTCATTTGGTTCAATATCAGAAATATTATCAATCCATGAGGTTACAGTTCTTCTATCTTTATTAATTAAAGATGCAAATTTTGATATACTTAAATTTGAACGTTTAAAAATCTCAATAAATTTTTCTATTCCATTTTTGTACGTCATTTTCTTACCTTAAACTTTTTTTATAAGTTTATTGTACCACTTTAATACATAAGAACAAATATTGTACAAATTGAAACAATTCTAAAAAAAGTTGTAATTTATGAAACAAAAATTATACACTCAATCAATCTTTAACTCATGTATAATTTGAATCACACTAAAAATAAGGATGTATTATGACAAGTGCAGGTAAAAAATTTAGAGAAGCTTTAAAAGAAGAAACTCCTTTACAAATTGTAGGAACAATCAATGCTTACCAAGCATTACAAGCTACAAAAGTAGGACACAAAGCAATCTACCTATCAGGTGGAGGTATTGCAAATGCTTCTTACGGTTTACCAGATTTAGGTATGACTATGATTGAAGATGTATGTATTGATATTAGAAGAATCACTTCTATTTGTGATACTCCATTAATCGTTGATGCTGATACTGGTTGGGGACATGCATTTAACGTAGCTAGAACTGTAAAAGAATTTATCAGATCTGGTGCTGCTGGATTACATATTGAAGATCAAGTTGCTGCTAAAAGATGTGGTCACAGACCAAATAAAGAGTTAGTTACAACAGAAGAGATGTGTGATAGAATCAGAGCTGCTGTTGATGCAAAAATGCAATTAGACCCAGATTTTTATATTATTGCTAGAACTGATGCACATGCAAGTGAAGGTCAAGAAGCTGCGATTGAAAGAGCTTTAGCATATGTTGAAGCTGGAGCAGATGCAATTTTCGCAGAAGCTATTCATACTTTAAAAGAGTACAAAGAGTTTACAGACAAAATGTCAGTTCCTGTATTAGCAAACATCACTGAGTTTGGTGCAACTCCAATGTTCACAACTGAAGAATTAGCAAGTGTTGGTATTGATATGGTACTTTACCCATTATCAGCATTTAGAGCAATGAACAAAGCTGCATTAAATGTATACCAAGAACTAAAAGACAAAGGTACTCAAGAGGGTGTTCTTGATACTATGCAAACAAGAATGGAACTTTACGATATGTTAAATTACCATGATTATGAGCAAAAAATGGATGAGCTATTCTCTAAGGGAAAAGCAAAATAATTTAATTAAAAAAATTATAAAATAAAATCTAATTTAATCAAGGGAAAAGGAGATAAAATGAGTGGATTAGCAGGTGTTATAGCTGGGGAATCAGCAATTTGTACTTGTGGTTTAGGGAATGGTCTTAACTATAGAGGTTATGATATTGCAGATTTAGCATTAAAATGTGATTTTGAAGAGGTAGCATACCTATTATTAAAAGGTGAATTACCAACAAAAGCTCAAAAAGATGAGATTACTGCTCAAATTCAAGCAGGTAGAGAATTACCACAAGGTGTTAAAGATGTATTAAAAGCGATTCCAGCTTCATCACACCCAATGGATGTTATGAGAACTGCAACTTCAGCTTTAGGTTGTATTGAACCAGAAGCAGAAGATTTTTCTGACCAATATGAAAAAATTATTAGATTATTAGGGGCATTCCCATCATTCTTAATCTACTGGCATCACTACCATGTAAATGGTAAAGAGATTGAATTAAAATCTGATGAGCCAACTATTGCTGGATATATCGTAGAAAGATTAAAAGAGAAAAAACCATATGATGTAGAAGTAAAAGCTATGAATGCAATGTTAACATTATATGCAGAGCATGAGTTCAATGCTTCAACTTTTGCAAATAGAATTACTGCTTCAACTTTATCAGATATCTACTCTTGTATGACAACTGGTATTGGTACTTTAAAAGGTCACTTACATGGTGGAGCAAATGAAGTTGCAATTAAATTTGTACTTGGATTTGACAATGTTGAACATGCATTAAGTGAAGTTGATGCAATTTTCGCAAGAAAAGAAAAAATCATGGGATTTGGACACAGAGTTTATAGAAACTTAGACCCAAGATCACCTATTGGTTTTGAATTAGCAAAAGAGTTAAAAGAATTACCAAATGCTGATGAAAAATTATTCGATATTGCAACTGCAATTAGAGACAAAGTTAAAGCTGATAAAGGTTTACCAGATAATATCGATTTCTTCGGTGGATTAATCTACCATTATATGGAAATTGAAAGATTATATTATACTCCATTATTCATTATGTCAAGAGCTGCTGGATGGGCTGCTCACGCATTTGAACAAAGAGCAAATAACAGAATTATCAGACCAGGTTCTACTTATACAGGTCCTGAGCCAAGAGATTTCGTAGAGATTCAAGACAGATAAGATAACTTATCTGCCTCTTGGGCTACTTCAAATAAAACAAGGTTTTAAGTTGCTTTTACAATAGGCACCTTAAAAGTATGTTTGTGCTACAAAACATAGCTTACAAAAAATATATAATACGGGATATAAAAAATGACAAACGAAAAATATCTTAAAGACCTTGATGGTATAGATGGTGTTAAGTATTATGATGTTAAATCAGCGGTAGAAGATATTACTCCTGGTTCATTCGAAAAACTAAACTATACTTCAAGAGTTTTAGCTGAAAATTTAATTAGAAAATGTCCAAGTGAAGACTTAAAAGATTCACTTATTCAACTTATAGAAAAAAGAACAGATAAAGATTTCCCTTGGTATCCAAGTAGAGTTATCTGTCATGATATCTTAGGTCTAACTGCTTTTGTTGACCTAGCAGGTCTTAGAGAAGCAGTTGCTTCAAAAGGTGGAAACCCAGATAAAGTTAATCCAGTTGTTCCAACTCAATTAATTGTTGACCACTCATTAGCAGTTGAGTGTGGTGGATTTGATCCAGATGCATTCCAAAAAAATAGAGATATCGAAGATAGAAGAAATGCTGACAGATTCCACTTTATTAACTGGACTAAAGAAGCATTTAACAACGTTGATGTTATCCCTCCAGGTAATGGTATTATGCACCAAATCAACCTTGAAAAAATGTCTCCAGTTGTACATTTAAATGATGGTATTGCAAGTCCAGATACATTAGTTGGTACTGACTCACACACTCCACACGTTGATGCACTTGGTGTAATTGCAGTTGGTGTTGGTGGATTAGAAGCTGAAAATGTAATGCTTGGAAATCCTTCTATGATGAGGGTTCCTGAAATTATTGGTGTTGAGATTGTAGGAACAAGAGCTCCTGGAATCACTGCAACTGATATTGCACTTTCTATTACATCATTTTTAAGAGAAAACAATGTAATTTCTGCTTACTTAGAGTTCTTTGGTTCAGGTATTAAATACCTTAACTTAGGTGATAGAGCTACTATTGCAAATATGACTCCTGAATATGGAGCAAGTGCTGGTATGTTTGCTATTGATGAACAAACTATTGATTACTTAAAAGTAACAGGTAGAGAGCAAAAACAAGTTGAATTAGTAGAAGCTTATGCTAAAGCTAATGGTTTATGGGCTGACCAATTTGCAAATGCTACATATGCTAGAACTTTAACTTTTGATTTAACAACTGTAACAAGATCTTTAGCAGGTCCTTCTAAACCACATAAATTAGTTCCAACTTCAACTTTAAAAGCTGAAGGTATTGTAAAAGAGTGGACTCAAGAGGGTGATTTAATTCCAGATGGTGGTATCTTAATTGCAGCTATTACATCTTGTACAAACACTTCAAACCCAAGAAACGTTGTTGCTGCTGGTTTATTAGCTAAAAAAGCAAACGCTCTTGGATTATCAAGAAAACCATGGGTTAAATCTTCATTGGCACCAGGTTCAAAAGTAATTGAAAAATATTTACAAGCATCAGGTCTTTTACCAGAGATGGAAAAACTTGGATTTGGTGTAGTTGGTTTTGCATGTACTACTTGTAATGGTATGTCTGGAGCTTTAGATCCAAAAATCCAACAAGAAGTTGTAGATAGAGATATCTATACAACTGCTGTATTATCTGGAAACAGAAACTTTGATGGAAGAATTCACCCATATGTAAAAGAGGCATTCTTAGCATCTCCTGCACTTGTAATTGCTTATGCATTAGCAGGTACAATTAGATTTGATATTGAAAATGATTCTTTAGGAACAGACAAAGATGGAAACCCTATCACTCTTAAAGATTTATGGCCATCTGATGCTGAAATTGATGCAGTTATAGCTGAATCAATTAAACCTGAAATGTATAATGAAATCTATGAGCCAATGTTTGCAAGAGATGGATTAAAAGCTGTTAAAGCTGAGCCATTCTATAAATGGAATCCAAACTCAACTTATATTCAAAAACCACCATATTGGGAAGATGAATATATGCAAATGCCAGCATTAAAAGGTATGAGACCATTAGGTGTGTTCCCTGATAATATCACAACAGACCACTTATCTCCATCAAATGCTATTTTACCAACATCAGCTTCTGGTGAATATTGTTTAAAAATGGGATTACCAGTAGAAGATTTAAACTCTTATGCAACACATAGAGGGGATCATAATACTGCATCAAGAGCAACTTTAGCAAATCCAAAACTATTTAACGAAATGGTTAAAGATGAAAATGGAAATGTTAAACAAGGTTCTTTAACAAAAATTATGCCAGAGGGTACTGAGTCAAGAATGTGGGAAGCTATTGAAACATATACTTCAAGAAAACAACCACTTATTATCATTGCTGGTACAAACTATGGTCAAGGTTCATCAAGAGACTGGGCAGCAAAAGGTGTAAGACTTGCTGGTGTTGAAGTTTTAATTGCTGAATCAATTGAAAGAATCCATAGAACAAACCTAGTTGGTATGGGTGTATTACCATTACAATTTAAAGATGGTGAAACAAGACACACTTATGCAATAGATGGTTCTGAAACATTTGATATCGTTGGTGAAATCACTCCAAGATGTGACTTAACTGTTGTTATGACAAGAGCAAATGGAGAAAAAGTAGAATTTACTGTTTTATGTAGACTTGATACTTCTGCAGAAGTTGAAGTTTATAAAAATGGTGGTATTTTACAAAAATTCGCTAAAGACGTTATTGCAGAAAAATAACAAATAAATTTTAGGGCTTTGCCCTAAAATTGTTTATTAAAGTATTTAAAAAATATTTTTATAAATAATTTTACATAATTTACAAGGGGTAAAGCATGGCTTACAAACCACAGTTTAAAGTAAAAGCAACATATATGAGAGGTGGTACTTCAAAGGGTACATTTTTTAATATTGCTGATTTACCAAAAGAGTGTCAAGAAGACCAAAACAAAAAAAACAAACTTCTTCAAAGAATTGTTGGAAGTCCAGATGCATATGGAAAACAAATTGATGGTATGGGTGGAGCTACTTCAAGTACATCAAAAACTGTTTTAGTAGGGAAAAGTGAAGTTCCTGGTCATGATGTTGATTACTATTTTGGACAAGTTGCTATTGATAAAGATTTTATGGATTGGTCTGGAAACTGTGGAAACTTATCAAGTGCAGTAGGTCCTTTTGCAATCAAAGAGGGATTAGTTGACAATGTACCAGAGAATGGTGTTTGTTGTGTAAAAATTTGGCAAGCAAATATCAAAAAAACTATTCTATGTTATGTAACTGTGGAAAATGGAATGGTTAAAGAGATGGGTGATTATGAAATTGATGGTGTTGCATTTCCAGCAGAAGAAATTAAATTAGAGTTCGTTGCACCAGTTGACCCATCAGAAGAGTTATTTCCTACAGGTAATCTAGTAGATGATTTAGAGGTTCCAGGAGTTGGCACATTTAAAGCTACAATGATTACAGCAGGTATTCCTACAATCTTCTTAAATGCAGAAGAGATTGGATATAAAGGAACAGAGTTACAAGGTGATATTAACTCTGATAAAGAAGCATTAGCAAGATTTGAAACAATTAGAATTGCAGGTGCTATGAAAATGGGTCTTATGAAAGATCCTAAAGATGCAGAAACACAACAACATACTCCAAAAGTTGCATTTGTATCTCCTGCGCAAGATTTTACTACATCAAGTGGAAAAGCAGTAAAAGCAGATGAAATGGATTTACATGTAAGAGCATTATCTATGCAACAACTACATCACGCTATGATGGGTACAGCTTCTGTTGCTATTGGTGTTGCAGCTTGTGTTCCTGGAACACTTGTAAACCTTGCTTCTGGTGGCGGAGAGAAAGACTCAGTGACTTTTGGTCATCCATCAGGGGCAATTAAAGTTGGAGCAACTTTATCTAAAAACGGTGATAAATACACTGTTGAAAAAGCAAGTATGAGTAGAAGTGCAAGAATAATTATGGAAGGTAATGTTTTTGTACCTGCTGATACTTACTAAATCTTTCCCAAACAATTAGTCAATTTGTAAGTAGAAGATTATGCTTCTTCTACTTACTTATCTTTTAGAGGAATTGTAATAACAAACTCCTCACCAATATATTTTTCCCCTTTATATTTATATTCCACACTATAGTTTTCTAAAGAACCATTAAAATGCTTTTTTATAATTTCACTTGACATATATAAACCTAAACCTGTACCCTGAGATTTATGTTTTGTAGTAAAATAAGGTTCATATATTTTATCTTTTATACTCTCTTTTACACCCTTGGCATTATCTTTAACACTTATCTTTAAATAGTTATTTTTCAAATCACTTTTTATAAATATTATTCTTTTTTCATTATTTTGAAGATTTAATAATATGGCATCTTTGGCATTATTTATCAAGTTTAAAATAACTTGTACTAACTCAAATTTAAAACCGCTTAACTTAATATGTTCCACATTATTTATAAACTCTATATTGTATGTTTTGTAACTTATACTTAACATATCAAAATTTTCACTTACTGCTTCATCCAAATAAAACTCTTCTTGCTCTTTAGATGGATTATAAAAATTTCTGAAATTTTCTATAATATCAGATAAATATTTTACTGTTTCAATTATTTTCTTAAAACTCTTTTTGATATCTTCTTTATTTGAAACATCTAAATCAATCTCTAAAATCTGAGTAGAAGCTGCTGTACTAATCACATTTAAAGGTTGTCTCCATTGATGTGCAATATTTCCAATCATCTCTCCCATTGAAGCTAGTTTTGCTTGTTGATATAACATTTGTTCTTTTTTTATATTTTCATTTTGAAGTTTTACAAACTCATCAATATCAGTATGAAATCCTGTCATTCTAATTGGAGTATGATATTCATCATAAAATACTTTTCCTCTTATCTTAATCCACTTATAAGAACCATCAGCACACTTAAATCTATAATCATCTTCATACATACTTGATTTGCCATTAAGGTGTTGGCTTAATTTTTTAAGAGTTTTTTTATAGTCACCTTTATGAACACTATTTCTCCAAAAATCTAATTCATATCTATTTGTATTTGTATCATACCCCAACATCTGCAAATATCTATTTGAACAATATATTGTATTGGTAACTAAGTTTATATCCCAAAGACCATCTTGAACCCCTTCAATAGCTCTAGAATATTGCTCTTTTACATCCCTTAATTCATCTATTATTGATTTTAAGTCTCTTGCAAAGTTATTAAACTCTAATACTTTACTATCTACATATGTTACATTTTTATTGTTTTTAGCTTTTTTTGCAAACTCTAAAAGATTTGAAAAAGGTCTAATAATAAATCTATTAGAAATTAAATAGAAAATAATAAAAGCAAAAATAACAAATACTATCAATATATAACCAATATTTCTAAACTCTTCTTTTAAAAAATTAAAGGTATTATTTTTTATTGATACTACTACTTCTATTTTTTCATCATTAAAGATTGGTAATTCACTTTTTGAAAAAATAAAATTGTCATTTTCATAAATAGAATTTATATCAAAAACTTTTAAATCTACAATAAATTTATTAGAACTTGTAACTATTAAATTTTCTTTATAAAAAATATAAACATTTTCTAAAGAAGCACTCTTTTTTATATTATTTATAAAGGAAAAATTATCATTTAATATTTTTCCCACATATAAAGTTCCATTTACTCGTCCTGTATTAAAGTCAATAATCTTCTTTTTACTTAGTAGTATAAGATAGTGTTCATTATCAATATTAAAACCTAAAACTATATTATCTAAAGTGGTTTTTATATTTAAAATTTTTTCAATAATTTTTTGAGTATCAAACAAAGTATTACTTAAATCTTTTATTCCCTTATTATCAATAAAAAACAATAAATCTATTTGTGAAGTAGAGGTAATATTTGAGATTTCATTCTCGAATTTTTCTACTTCATTTATATCTTTTATTATATTACTTATCTCAAAAGCAGTATCGTTTAATTTGTTTTTTTCACTATTTAATACAATTTTAGTGATATTATTAGTTTGTTTAAAATATTCATTTATATTATAGTTTACAATCTTTTGGGTACTCACATATATCCAAACCAGTATCGCAATAGATATAGAAAAAACTATAGCTAAAAAAGAAAAGGTACTTAAAAATGATAGTGAAAACGTTTTTCTATTCATCAAGAGTATACCTAAAAGCTCTATTTTTAAATTTTTCTAATTGTGTTTTATCTATCCCTTTTTTTACAATATTAAACTCCCCAGAATAAATAGTAGGAACCTTTTGTCCTAATAAATCTAATTTGATAGCTTCTGCCATTGCTATACCATTGTCATCATTCATTCTCATTACAGTTATATCTAATAATCCTTTTTCAATTGCATAAAGCTCACTAGCTCCTCCACCCCAACCGTTGACTTTTATTTTTCCCAATAAATTTCTTTCTTTTAATGCTTCCACAACACCTAAAGCAATATCTGTAGAACAAGCATAAATAAACTCAATATTACTGTCGATATCAAGTAGATTTAAAGTAGCATTTTTAGCTTTTTGTTTATCAAAATCAGTGTAATATTCATGAACTAATTTTAGGTTTGAGTTTTTTGATACATATTCTATAAATTTTGTACCTCTCATGAAACTTACATATCCTTTAGTTCCATATAGCACTGCATATTTTCCATTTTCTTTACTATTTTTTATATAATAATCTGCCAAATATTTACTTCCCATAAAATGGTCAAATCCAACATATAAAAAAGGTTGTCTATCATTCCAATTTTTTAAAGGAGTTGTGATATTTTGCAATATAATTTTACTTTTCTCACGACTTACAATTCGTTCTATAAATTTAGCATGTTTATTCACATCTAATGTAAAAATTAGATAATCAGGATTTAATTTCATTGCATTTAAAAGCTGTTTTGATTGTTCTTTTATCTCAATCGCAGGTTTCGTAAAAAAATCATCCAATTGATATTTTATACCTAACTGTTTTAAACGTTTTTCAAAAGAGATTTTACTTTTTCTCCAGTAATCTGAGATCTGATTACCTGGATAAATCATAACAACTTTAATCTCTTTTGTATCTTTATCTATTTTTACAGCATTATTTTGTACAATTTTATTAAACTCATCACTAAGTTCTTTTTGTCCTGTAAGATTTAAATATTCGTCAATTTGATAATATTCATACGAATTTGCAAAAACGCTTAGTGTACTAAATAACATTATTATATAAATTAGTTTTTTCACTTCAAACCTTTAGTTATATTTTACTTGATTTTTTCCATTATGTTTTGCTTCATAAAGTAAACAATCAGCTCTTTTGTATATGGTCTCTACACTATCTATTTCATCTACTTGAGTAAGTCCAACACTAATAGTGATACGATTTTCTATTAAATCAATGTCAGTAAATATTAAATCTTTTATTTTATTTGATACTTCTAAACTCTGATGAAGATTTGTATCTGAAAATAATATAACAAACTCCTCTCCACCAACTCTAAAAAAATAATCATTTGTTCTAATATGACTAGAAATAACTTTTGTAAGTTGTTTTAATACTTCATCTCCTATATCATGCCCATAGGTATCATTGATTTTTTTAAAATCATCAATATCAAAAATCATATATGAAAAAGGTTTTTTATATCTCTTGTATGAAGAAACCAATTCACTTATTTTTTCATTATAAAATTTTCTGTTATAAACCTTTGTAAGAGGGTCAATATTACTTTGTTCTTTTAATTTTTGATGTATTTTTTTTAATCTTTTATTTTGTATTTGTAAAATATGAGTTCTTTTGTTTACCTCTTTAATAAGCATATCTTTAGTTAATAGCCACTTCTTTTTACTCAAGAAATAAAACATAATCACAAAAGAGGTAAAAGTGATACCCAAAAAACTTATCACTAAAAATATCATTTCACTTTTAGTTAAACTAATATAACTTTTATGACTAAACCATTTATTATATATATTTTGCAGTTCTCCACTTAGTTTTAATTCAGTAATACTATCATTTACATAAGGAAGTAGATTAAATTCGTGTTTTGCCAAACCAAAACCTCTCTTGATCTCTTTTAGTGCTTTTTCTAAAGGAACAATATCTTTACCATCTATTTTTTTACTAATCAATGCTTCAGGATAACAAAAAGCATCTATCTCTTTATCTTCTAAAGCTAAAATCAACTCTTCATAATGATCATAAAATCTTTTTTGTATTAAAACTTTTTTATCTATCAGTTTAGAACAAATATTTTCTTCAATTAATCCTATCTTTTTATTAACTAAATCATCCAATTTCAAAATATTACTTTCTTCTTTTCTTTTATAAACTTTTACGAAAAAGGAATCTGTGGGTTGTGTAAACAAAAAGATTTTTTCTCTTCTTTGTGTTATCCCTATATTTGGTATTATATCAACTTTTTTTTCTTCAAAAAGTTTTAATATCTTTTCAAAATTATCTACAATAACATATTCATATTTTAAATTTAAATTTTTTGCAACTGCTTCAAATATTTCTACACCATAACCATCTGGTTTTCCATTTTCATTTATAAAATAATAGGGTTTCCAATCTTTAGGGATTACAACCTTATATGTTTTTTTCTCTACTGAAAATAAAAAAAGTGGAGAAAATAAAAGAAGTATTAAAAATAGTAATTTTTTCATGTGTAATTATACTATATTTAGATTAAGTTGAAGAAAAAATAATTTATAATTTATTTAAAATAACCAGTAAAATAGAAAATCTATTTTACTAGTTTTGAGATCTCTTTAAATACTGGATTTTTAGCATTTACAGTTAATTCAAAAAGAAGTGATTCATATGTTGTAGGTATAACACCTGCTTGAATAAGTCTTTGTATTGCAGTCTCTTTATCTTTTGGTTTTCTTGAGTTTACACAATCTGTTACAAGAACTGGTTGTAATCCCTCTTCAAGTAAATCAAGAGCTGTTTGTAAAACACAAACATGAGTTTCTATTCCTGCTAAAATAACAATCTTTTTACCTGTAGCTTTTATAGCAGCTAAACCATCTTCATTTCCACAACAAGAAAAAGTTGTTTTTTCAAAATGGGGATAATCATCAGTTAGTTCTCTTAAACTTGCTATTGTTTCACCAATACCTTTTTTGTATTGTTCATTTACAATAATTGGTATCCCATGAAGTTTTAAACCTTGTATCAAGATAATTAAATTTTTTTCTAACTCTTCATTATTGTCAATATGAGGGAAAAGTCTTTCTTGAATATCTACTTGAACAAATACACAATCATCAGCTTTGATTCTCATTTTTACTCCTTATAATAAAGCATATATATTACATTAAGTTCGTAACAAAAGTCTAGCATTTTAATAAAAATAAAAAAGATTATAAAAAATTGTGTAAATATATTTAAAAAAAGAATTGAGACTAGAATATCTCTAGCTCAATTAAAAAAAAGTTTATTTGAAAGCTACATTTTCAGCACGTGCTAATAACTCTTTTGCACCTTGGTCAATAAATATTTGAGCCAATGTTTTTCCTGTAGTTTTATACTCTTCTATATCAGCTATTAAATCCTCTTGAATATATTCGCTTCCATCTGGCATACCAACTATAGCTCTTACATCAACTGAATTTTCATCTATAATTGTAGCTTTTACTCCAATAGGAACTTGACAACCACCCTCTAGTGTTCTTACAAAATCTCTTTCAATCGTTGCTTCAATCTCTGCATTTTTATCATGTAACACTGATACTATATCCATAATCTCTTTATTGTCTAAAGTCTCAATTCCTAATGTTGCTTGTCCCATTGATGGAATCATATCATCTATAGAAATAGGAGAAAAATATTTAACCTCATCTTCAATTTGAAGTTTTTGAACTCCTGTTGCCGCTAAAATAATAGCATCATATTCACCAGCTTTTAGTTTTGCAATTCTTGTATTGATATTTCCTCTTAAATCTTTTAGTTCAATATCTGGTCTAAGAAGTTTTAATTCCATTCTTCTTCTTAAACTTGTAGTACCTATAATCGCTCCTTGAGGAAGCTCTTGGATTGATGAATATTTTTCACTTAAAAGTGCATCTCTTGGATCAAATCTTTTTGAAAGTGCAGACAGAACAAACCCTTCTTCAAACTCAACTGGAACATCTTTTAAAGAATGCACTGCAATATGTGCTTCTTTGTTTGCTAAAGCTATTTCTAACTCTTTTGTAAAAAGCCCTTTCCCACCAATTTTTGCTAAAGGTACATCCAAAATTTTATCTGCTTTTGTTGAAAAAGTTTTTAACTCAATTTGCATATTTGGATAATGTTTTAAAAGCTCCGCTTTGATATATTCACTTTGCCAAAGAGCTAGTTGACTTTTTCTTGTAGCTATAATCAGTTTTTCCATCTTCTATTTTCCTAATTGTTCATATTTTAATTTTGTTTTATCTTGTTCACCATTGACAAAAATAGTTGGTGTCCCATCTACCATAACCTCTTCACCCATATTGATGTCATAAATAAGCTCTTTTTCTAACTTGTCATCTTCTAAATCTTTTAATGAAAAAGATGTTTTAAACTCTTTATTGAAACCATCTAAAACTTTTTTTACATCAGTCTCTTTTGATGAAAAATATTTATCCCAATCCATTGTATAAACTTTTTGTTCTATATCTTTTATCCCTTTGTGTTTAGCCAAAATCATAAGTTTTGATAAAGGAACTGCTGCTGGATGAATTCTTGTTAATGGAAAATGGTAATAATATAAAGCCAAGTTTTTTTCATGTTTTTGAACATATTTAATCACATCAGGTACAAAATCTATACAAAAAGGGCATAAAGGATCTGAAAATATAACCAATTTATCTTTTGCATTTATATTTCCAGCTATAAATTTAGTCTTGTCATAATAATTTGATGTAAGTGTTGGAGTCATCAATTCTTTATAAGATTTTCCTGTTTCTAAATCAAAAAGTTCAGATGATATAATCTCTCCATCACTAAAAACTATATCTTTTGCTTTTACAACTCTATTTGCCATCAAAGCCTCAATATCTATGATATATCCTGACCATGATTTTATTGGCAAATCTTTTTTTGTACTTATACTAACTTTTTGTATCTCTATTCTTTTATTTTTAGAAAATCTGTTTTTTTCAAATTCAATAATTTTAGTATCAATTGAATCTGCATTTAAAGAGACTGAAAAAATTGTAACTACTAAAATGGCTTTTAAAAAATTAATCATATTAATCCTTATTAAAATAGGTTGTATTATATAAAATGAAAATTAACTTACTATTAAGTCTTTGGTCTGACTGTAATCTTTTTCACATCAAAAAGCTCTTTTGCTTTATTTAACATCGGTGAGTCCAAAATATCTTGTATCTGTAACTCTTTTTGTGATGGTGTAGGATTAGCCGTTTTTTGCATATCTGCTACACACCCTGAACCAATTTCTATATCTTCCAACATAGAACCAACATCTAATTCATCATCTAAAGAAGTAGGCTCTTCTTGAGTATTTGTGGATGGTTCATCAAACTCTTCTTGTGGAGGCATCCTCCTTTATGAAATCTAGTTCAATATCGTTTCCAAATACATCGTAAATAAAAGTTTTAATTACACCAAAGTATTTAAATAAAAACTTTCTTTCATCCCCTTGAGCATAAGATATAATTTGAAGTTTATTATCTTCAAAACTTTTATATACAAAGTTTTTCTCAAAAAGAATCCCTAATTCATCATCCCTTTCAAAAACTCTTTCAGTAACTTCATCATACAATTGTCTATTTTTATCCATTGGGATATCTTCTAGGTGTGGTTCAACTATTGGCTCATATACAATATCATCTTCATAATCCAAAGATGCTGTTTCCTCTTCTATTTCTTGAGGAGGTATCTCTTGTAAAACCTCTTCTTCTTTTTTCACAGGCTCATCAAAAGGGGTTTCAAATGGTGTTAACATATCTTTTTCATCAAATGTCTCTTCTTGTACATTTGTTTCTTGATAGTGTAATGTATCTTCAGCTTTTACATCTATATCTTGAAGCTCTTTAATCTGTCTTTCATTTAGATTTTTTTTATTTTCATGATATTTTTCATCAAGTTTTACTACCTCATCATCATATGCATGATTTACATCATTGTTTGCATGTTCTACAACTTTTTGAGTTGCTATTACCTCTTTTATTATAGGTTTTACTTCTACTTGTTCTACTTGATTTATAATCTCTTCTATTGTTTTAAGATTTGTCGCCTCAATCATTTTTGAAAGTGTTAAAATCAAAACAAATCCACTATCTGAGTTTAAAGATAAGAGATGTTTGGCATCCCCTAAAATTCTAAAAAATCTATCAAAAAGTAGTAAATCATATTTTGCATCTTTATCTAACATCTTTTGTTTTAGATATATACTCATCTCATCTAATACTTGTGATACCTCATAATTTTCTAACTGTTTTACTAAATTTGTTATATCACCTTTTTTTAATACTACTTCAAAAAGTTTATCCATAAGTTCAGGTTCAATCAAACCTAACATATCTACAACTGCTGGAACAGTTACTTTCCCTTTTGAAAAAATTATTGCTTGGTCAAGTAGTGTTAAAGTATCTCTTAAACTCCCTTGTCCACTTCTTGTTAATATTTGTAAAGCTTCTGTTTCAAAATCAATACTCTCTTCATTTAAAATATGTGAAAGATGATGTAAAACATCAGCTGGTGCAATTTTGTTGAATCTAAAATGTTGAGTTCTACTTAAAATTGTTGCAGGAAGTTTAAGAGGGTCTGTAGTAGCAAGAATAAATTTAACAAATCCAGGTGGTTCTTCTAAAGTTTTAAGTAAGGCATTAAATGCTTGTGTTGTAAGCATATGAACCTCATCTATGATAAACACTTTAAATCTTGCACTACTTGGTTTATATTTTGTATGTTCGATTAAATCTTTTATATCATCTATACCTCTATTACTAGCAGCATCCATCTCAATAATATCAAGATGTCTATTTGTGTTTGCACTTACACAGTTTTCACAAGTTTCACAAGGTTTTGATGTAGGACCATTAGTACATAATAAAGCTTTTGCCATGATTCTAGCTGTACTTGTTTTTCCACTTCCTCTTAAACCACTAAACAAATATGCATGGGATAATCTATTGGAATCTAAAGCAAGACTTAGTGTTTGAGAAATAGTACTTTGACCAACTAAATCTTCAAATCTTTTTGGTCTATATTTTAAAGCCAAAACTTTTTTTTGGGCATTTTGATTATCACTCATTTATATTCCTTACTTTTATTTTTCCACCATTTTTCCAAGTGCCTAAAATCTTATCTATCATATTGATATTTATATCTGCTGTAAAAAAAACTGTCACAGATAACTCTCCATCATTTTTATGTCCAAACTCTTTACTTAAGAAAAAAAGTCTATTGGCTATGGCATAACCTGTTTCTATTAGGTTGATGTCATCTCCCATAATTTTTTTTATACAAGTTGATACTAAAGGATAATGTGTACATCCTAAAACTATAGTATCTACACCATTATTTTTCATAGGAAGCAACCAGTTATTCAACATATCAAAAGTGGTTTTATCTTCTATTTTTCCCATCTCAATTTGATCTACCAAACCAGCACATGCTTGTTCGTATAGTTTGATATGAGAACTTGAAGAAGAAAGTTTATCCACCAAAAGCTGATATTTTTCACCTTTTAATGTTGCAGGTGTAGCTAACACACCTATTTGCCCACTTTTACTTATGCTAATTGCAGGTTTAATTCCAGGTTCCGTTCCAATTACTATTAGATTTGGATAATGTTCTCTTAACTCTTTTATTGCAGCTGATGTTGCTGTATTACAAGCAACAACCAAAGCATCAATTTGATGATTTGTTATTAAATAATTAGCAATATCAAAACTATGATTTAGTATCTGTTCTTTACTCTTTTGTCCATAAGGTGCAAATTGTGTATCAGCTATATAAAAAATTTGGGCACCCTTGAAGATGTTAGTTATAGCTTTTACTACTGTTAAACCACCTAATCCAGAATCAAAAACACCAACTCTCAACTACACCCTTTTTTTGAATTATGTGATTATAACAAAAAAGTTATAACTACTATGTTAAAATTTGATTACAATAAAATAAAGGTAATAATTGTTTTTCCACTTTCATCCATATGAACCATTTTTACATCAAGATACAAAAAAAATTATAGTAGGAACTCTACCTCCACCAAGATTTTGTACAAAAGAGTTTAAAAAAAGGGATGTGAATTTTTGTTATGGTTCCCAAGACAATCTACTTTGGCAAGTATTAGATAAAATCTATAATCTAAACCTACTTTTTGATAACAGTGAACTTGCAGTAAATTTAAGAAAAGAGTTTTTAATTAAACATCAAATAGGTATTTGTGATATCGTCCAATCTTGTGAAAGAGAAAAAATAGATGCTAGTGATATAGGAATGAAAAATATCATTAGAAGAGATATCCTTAGATTTTTAAAACAATATAAAAATATAGATACCCTAATTTTTACTGGTGGTTTATGTAAAAATTCTCCAGAGTATTTTTTTAGACAAATACTAAAAAAAGAAAATATAAAGTTTGAAAACATCTCAAATCAAATCCCCAAAATACATAGATTTGAATATGATAATAGATATTTTAAAACTATTAGCCTAACCTCACCTTCAAATGCTGCAAATAGAAGTATAGGCGCCAATATAGATTATAAATATAAAAAATCAAAAAATCCAGACTATACAACCTTTGACTTCAGAGTTGAACAATATAAAGAGATTTTCTAAACTTTTCTAACTAGAAAATCAAATGAATGTTTATTTGTAATTATGCAAATATTTTAATTATATTGATTACATAAATCTTTAGACTAATTTTCTATATAAGATTGTTTATCAGTTCTAAAAGTTTTTCCTCGTTAAGTGGTTTTTCCAAACTTGCATTTGCTCCTAACATCTCAGCTGTTGTTAAAAATGTTTTATCAACATATCTACTTCCACCAGAGATAACTATTATAGGGAGTTCTTTATTTATACTTCTAATTTTTGTGATAACTTCCATACCCTCTACATCTGGCATAATAATATCTGTAATAACTATATCAGGATTGATTTTTTCAATTTTTTCAAGAATTTCTTTTCCACTATTTAATCCAACAACTTGAAACTCATTTTTTTCTAAATATCTTTTTAAAGCATAGATTACTAACTCATCATCATCAATCAATAATATCTTTTTCATCTAGACCTCTTTTTTAATTGGTAAATTAATTGTAAACTTGGTAAATTCATCCTCTTTTGAATCAACAAAGATTTCACCATTTATGTTATTTATTATACCATAAGTTTCAGAAAGACCAAGACCTGTACCTTTTCCTTGGGGTTTGCTAGTAAAAAATGGATCAAAGATTTTTCTTATTTCTTTTTGATTCATCCCTTTTCCATTGTCTTTTACTTCTAAAAGCACTTGTTCTTTTATCTCATCACTTCTAAGTTTAACGGATATTTTGGCTTCTTTTTTATGTTCTAAAGCATCAATTGAATTGGTAACTAGATTAAAAATAATTATCTCAAGATTTACCCTTGAAATTGGTACAATTTGATTTATATTTGGAATATCTCTTTCAAGATATATATTACTTGGTACTGAAGATTGTATCAAATCTAAAGCTTTGTTCAAAGTCTCATCAATAATACAACTTTCCAATAAATCAGTATTATCTTCTCTAGCAAAATTCAAAACCTGTTTTAATATAGCGTCAGTGCCCTGCGCTGCTTGTAATACTTTTGAGATATCTTCATATACTAAAGAGTCTTTATCAGTTTCCTCTTTTATAATTTTACTTATAGTAATTATTGGTAATAAATGGTTATTTAAAGAGTGGGCTAAGCCACCAAGTAAAGTTCCCATAGCTTGTAGTTTCTGATTTTGATGCAATCTTTTTTCATGAGCAATCTCCTCTTGAGTCATCCGTATTATTTTTCTTATAAGAAATATACTCATAATAAATAAGGAAATAGATAAAGATATAAAAAAACTAATAAATATCAAAATCCATTCATCTAATTCCCAACTTTCATGACTTCTTGAATACTCATAAACACCCTCAAAAGCATCAAGGTTTATAAATAGAAAAGAAAATAATAAAAAAATAAAACCAAATATCCCTACAAACCAATAAAACTGCACCGTTTTAAAAATATCTTTAAATGATTTTATATGATTTTCATACATTACAATTACCTTGTTTGAATATGAATAATCTTACTATAAATAAGTTGAAATAGAAAAAGAAAATCAATACTATACTACTTTTGATTTTAGATTTGTATAGAATGAAAAAGTTTTTAGGGGAATAGTTTAAAATCTTTTTCAGATAGAAACTTGTTTTATATCATCCACAGTAATTTTTTTCAAATCAATTAGTCTAAATAATATATCAAGAGGTTTACTTTGATTTATTTCTGCATTTTCATATTTATGAAAAGCTCTAACTCCTCCACCAAATATATTTGAAGCTTCTTCTTGAGTAAGATGAGACTTTTTTCTTATTCTTTTTAACTCTTCTGTTGTTAGTAAATGGTCTATTTCTCTTTTAAAATTTACAATCTCTTTTTGTGTAGATTTTAAATCTTTTGGAGTTAAAAAAGATTCTCCACATTTAATACAATAATCACCTACTTGTTTTATATTTCTCGTATGCCCTTTATATTTATATTCAATAAGTTTTATAGTACGTTCAATAGTACCGTTACAAATAGGACAATTAGTCATGTTCGCTCCTTAAACGATATTATAATAGCTTGTTGTGTTATTTGAAGTTTTATATAAAGATTTATGCTATTTACACTTTTGATATAAACATCTTGCCATATAAATGACGAACAAAATTTCTGCACTAACGCAGAAATTTTGAAAAAGAGGCAGCTTTATGAAGCTATTCGTTCATAGAGGCGAAGAATTCTTCATTATCTTTTGTTTTTTGCATTTTTGAGTATAAGAATTTAAGTGCTTCTACTTCATCCATCTGAGAAATAGCATTTCTTAGTATCCATGTTTTTTGTAATATATCTGGAGTAAGAAGTAATTCCTCTTTTCTTGTTCCTGATTTGATGATGTCTAGTGCTGGATAAACTCTTCTATTTGCTGCATTTCTACTTAATACAACCTCTGAGTTACCTGTTCCTTTGAACTCTTCAAAGATAACTTCATCCATTTTTGAACCTGTTTCTATAAGTGCTGTTGAGATGATAGTTAAACTTCCACCCTCTTCTATATTTCTAGCAGCTCCAAAAAATCTTTTTGGTTTATGTAGTGCATTTGCATCAACTCCACCAGATAGAACTTTTCCTGAACTTGGTGTTACTGTGTTGTATGCTCTTGCTAGTCTTGTGATTGAATCAAGTAAAATTACAACATCTTTTTTCATCTCTACAAGTCTTTTTGCTTTTTCGATTACAATTTCAGCAACTCTTACATGATTTTGAGCAGGTAAATCAAATGTTGAAGAGTAAACTTCTCCTCTAACACTTCTTTGCATATCTGTTACCTCTTCTGGTCTTTCATCTATTAATAAAACCATTAAATGTGTATCTGGATGGTTTCTTGTAATACCATGAGCTAACTCTTTTAGTAATTCTGTTTTACCAGTTTTAGGTGGAGCAACGATAAGTCCCCTTTGACCTTTCCCCATTGGAGCAAAAAGATCTAACATTCTTCCTGTCATTCTTGTTTGTTCATATTCAAACTTAAATCTTTCAGTTGAATAAAGTGGTGTTAAGTTATCAAAAAGTGGTCTATTTTTTGATTCATTTATAGGCAAATAATTTATAGCTTCAATTTTAAGTAAAGCGTTGTATTTTTCACTCTCTTTATTTGGAGGTCTAACTTGTCCTGTTACAATATCTCCAGTTCTTAATGCAAATTTTCTAATTTGTGTAGCAGATACATATGAATCATTTGATGTGTCTGAAAAATTTCCATCAATAGCTCTTAAGAATCCAAATCCACCATCTTTAATCTCTAAAATTCCTGTAAAAAGGATAAATCCACCTTGGTCGATTTGAGACTTTAAGATATTAAACATCAAGTCTTGTCTTTTTAATTCTTGAGGGTTTTCAACATCTAAATCTTTTGCTATTTTTAAAAGTTCTTCTAAAGGAAGTTCTCTTAATTGTTCAATTTTGTATCCTTCAACTGGTACATGAGTTCTTGTTTTTTTGGCTTGATTTGAAGCCCTTTTTGTTTTTGGTTGTGAAGTTGTAGACTCTTCCATAAGTATGTTTTGCCTTTATAGATTTACATATTAAGTTATGTAGTTTTTTTGTAGTTTATTTTAGTTTTAATTTTTAAGATGGCGTATTGTAGTCTTTATTTTCAAATTTGTCAAGAAAACAGTATTTTTTTAAATGAAATAAGAAAAGAGAGGGGTTCCTCTCTTAATCTTAGTAAATATTATAAGTCACCTTCGTGTTTACCTAAATACTCAGCAACACCTTCTGTAGATGGTTTCATACCCTCGTCACCTTTAGTCCATCCTGCAGGACAAACTTCACCGTGCTCATTTGTAAATAACATTGTATCAACCATTCTAATCATTTCATCAATGTTTCTACCTAATGGTAAGTCATTGATAACTGCATGTCTTACAGTACCATCAGCATCAATTAGGAAAGAACCTCTAAGAGCTACAGCTTCACCGAATAATACATCATAATCTTTTGAAATTTGTTTACTTAAGTCTGCAACTAATGGATATTTAATTCTTCCAATACCACCATTTTCTACTGCTGTTTCTCTCCATGCAAAGTGTGAGAATTGAGAGTCAACTGATACACCAATTACGTTAATTCCTCTAGAAGTGAATTCATCAATTCTTTTTGAGAATGCAATAATTTCTGATGGACAAACAAATGTAAAGTCTAATGGGTAGAAAAATAATACCGCACCTTTTTCACCAATGTTTTCGTATAAGTTAAAGTTATCAACAATTTGACCATCAGCAAGCACTGCTGTAGCTGTAAAATCTGGAGCTTTTTTTGTAACTAACATGTAATTTCCTTTGTTTAAATAAATTTTGTTGTGAAATTATAATATAATATTTTTAAAAAAAATACAACCCTCAAGACCAGTTTTTAAATTTAAGATAAGTTTTATTTTAGGATAATTTTTTTCTTTTAATATATTACAATTTTACTACACTAACTTAATAAACCAATCTTTTATTAATATTTTAAAGATATATTTATTTTATGTGTGATAAAGTTTTCTAACATATAATTAAGGAGAAAAGATGGCAGTAAAAATTACTGATATATGTATAAATTGTGACGCATGTTTGGATGAGTGTCCAACAGAATCTATTGTAGATAATGACGAAAATCCAACAGGTGAAGATATTTATTATGTAAATCCTGAAACATGTACAGAGTGTATTGGTGATCATGATGAGCCTGCATGTGCTGAAGCTTGTCCTACTGAGGGATGTATCCAATGGGATGTTAGAGATGGTGATAACATCAGAGAAGGTAAAACTGCTGATACACCAGTAGTAGAAGATTAATATATAATCAATTAACTAATTTTATTAAAAAAGGCAAGTAGTTTTTATACTACTTGCCTTTTTTTTATTTTTTAGGTATAATCCGCGACTTAAAAAATTTTATGAGGAAAATACTAGATGGAACAAACGTTATCAATCATTAAACCTGATGCAGTTGCTAAAAATGTTGTTGGTAAAATCTTAGACAGATTTGAATCAGCTGGATTAAGAATTGCAGCTACTAAAAAAGTACAATTAAGCCAAGCGGATGCTGAAGCTTTCTATGCAGTTCATGCTGAAAGACCATTTTTTGGTGAATTAGTAGAATTCATGATTTCTGGACCAGTTGTTGTTTCTGTTTTAGAAGGTGAAAACGCAATGGCTAAAAACAGAGAATTAATGGGTGCAACTAACCCTAAAGAAGCAGCTGCTGGTACAATTAGAGCAGATTTTGCTGATTCTATTGATGCAAATGCAGTACATGGATCTGATTCATTAGAAAATGCTGCAGTTGAGATTAAATTCTTCTTTTCAGATAGAGAAATTTGCTAAGAATTAAAAAAATAATCGATGAAAATAGAATTTAAAAAAGTACCTCAAAGCCCAAAAAGCTTTAGTAGTGAATATCATTCAGTTAAAATTGAAGGTACTTTTTGTAAAATATCGCCAACTTTGGTCAAAATTGACTCAACTCTAGCAGGTAACATGGATGTTACTTGTTGTAGATGTGGTGAAGAAGAATCTATCACTTTAGATGAAGAATTAAATTTCTTAGTAAGTGATGGTATATATAAATCTGAATCAGATGATTTAGTAATAGAAGTTTATGATGGTATTATTGACTTTGATGAAATAATTGAAAGTGAAATATCGTCAGAAATTAGTGATTATCATATTTGTGAAAAATGTGCAAATATTGATTTAATAGAAAAAGAATTTTAATAAGGAGAAAAAAATGGCAGTACCTAAGAGAAGAGTATCACATGCAAGATCAGCAAAAAGAAGAACTCACTACAAGATTACTTTAAAAAGACCAGTAAAAGATAGTGATGGTACTTGGAAAATGCCTCATACGGTAAACCCAAATACTGGTGAATATAAAAACTAATGCTAAAAATAGCAATTGACGCAATGGGTGGGGACTTTGGTCCCGAACCTATAATGAGTGGACTTGTATCTGCTCTTAGAAACAATAATACATTTACTGCAATAGCAGTTGGTGATCAAACTCAATTAGAAAAACTAATACCCGCACAATTTAAAAACAGAGTTGAAATTCTTCATACTGAAGATGTAATCAAAATGAGTGACTCTGCTACTGATGCACTAAAAAGAAAAGAATCTACAATCTATAAAGCTATTGATTTAGTAAAAGAGGGAAATGCTGATGCAGTAGTATCTGCTGGACACTCAGGAGCTTCAATGTCACTAGCAACACTTAGAATTGGAAGAATCAAAGGTGTTAGTAGACCTGCAATTGCTACACTTATGCCTACAAGTGAAAACCAAAATACTTTGGTATTAGATGTTGGTGCAAATGTAGACTGCGATGCAAAAAACCTTTTTGAATTTGCAGTAATGGGGCAAGTTTATGCACAAGATGTATTAAAAATTGATGAACCACTTATTGGTTTATTAAGCAATGGTGAAGAGGAAAGCAAAGGTAATGAAGTTACAAAAGAAGCTTTTGAGATGATTTCAAAAGTTCCAAACTTTGCTGGAAATGTTGAAGGTAGCGATATCTTTAAAGGAACAGTTGATGTTGTTGTTTGTGATGGATTTATTGGAAATATATTACTTAAAACAGCAGAAGGTGTTGCTGATACAATTGGAAAAATAATCAAAAAAAACTTAAAAAGATCACTTATATCTATTGCAGGTGCAGTTCTAATGAGAAAAGTTTTTAAAAACTTAAAAGTTAGAGTTGATTATGCAGAGTATGGTGGTGCACCACTTCTAGGAGTAAAAGCTCCTGTTATTATTGCTCACGGAAAATCAAACCCAAAAGCAATACAAAATGCAATATATCAAGCAATCATTGCAGCTAGTTCTAATTTAGACACTGATATAGAAGAAAAATTAAAACGATATACAACTAAATCTGAATAGTATATCTTTTTGTTTAAGGAAAATTAATGGCATATGCAGCATTTAGATCAATAGGAGCATATATTCCTCCTAAGATAATGACAAATTTTGATTTTGAAAAAATCATTGATACTACTGATGAATGGATTACAAAAAGGACAGGTATTAAAGAAAGAAGAATTTCAGAAGAAAATGAAGCTTCATCTGATCTAGGTGCAAGAGCTGCACAACAAGCAATCGAAAGGTCAGGAATAGCAAAAGAAGATATAGATTTATTAATCTGTGCTACAGTTACACCTGATTATTTATGTATGCCTTCAACAGCATGCTTAATAGCTTCAAAACTTGGACTACCACAACTTCAAGCATTTGATATAAGTGCTGCTTGTACTGGATTTGTTTATGCATTATCAATTGCAAAAGCATTCATTGAATCAGGTATGAAAAAAAATGTACTAATTATAGGTGCAGAAAAATATTCATCTATTTTAGATTATACAGATAGAGGTACTTGTTTTATATTTGGAGATGGAGCAGGAGCTGCTATTATCTCTGCAACTGATAAAAAAGAAGAAGCTATAGTTGATGTCAACTGTTCAAGTGATGGAAACTATGATGACTTGATTAAAACTGCTGGTGGAGGTAGTAAACACCCTTGTTCACAAGAGGTACTAGACCAAAAAATGGCTTGTATCAGAATGAAAGGAAATGAAACTTTCAAACTTGCAGTAAAAACACTAACAGCTGATGTAAAAGTTATGCTTGAAAAACATAATCTTTCGAATGAAGATATTAACCATTTTATTCCTCATCAAGCTAACTATAGAATTATCAAAGCAGTTGGTGATGCACTTGGATTAAACGAAGAGAAAACAGTTATAACAGTTGATAAATATGGAAATACTTCAGCAGCTTCTATTCCTATGGCGATGAATTATGCATACGAACAAGGAAAAATCAAAGCTGGTGATACATTACTTTTTGATGCTTTTGGAGCTGGACTTACATGGGGAAGTGCATTATTCCCTTTTTCACCACTTAAATAAACAAGTTAAAAATTATAGAGATTCTAATAAGAACCTCTATATAATTTCTTGCATCTAATTTTTATCTCTTGTACATCTAATAAATCTACTTCCCGTTTTATAAAAATAACTTACTTTACCATCAAAAAAATTAATATTCCATGCAAGGTTAGGGTTACTATCATTGAGTGTACTACTCCAATAAACGCTCGAAGCTGTATTAGTGAAATTGTCATTTATAACTAGTTTTTTCTTACTTAAATCAGTGATCATCTTTAACTCATCAAGAGTTGGTAATCTCCAATTACTAAAACCAGACAATGATAAGTTTTCACAATAACTTTTTGCCTCATCCCAAGTTTTCTGGATAGTCTTTGCATCTGAATCATCTTGCCACATTAGTTTAGAGTTATTATCTATAACAACTTCTTGATTACTATTTCTAGAAAAATCAGCTAAAAGTAAACTTGATAAAAAAAGTAAAGGCATAACAATTTTTTTCATCTTTTCTCCTTTTTTGTAAATTATATAATGTAATATCTTTTATAATTATTAATAAGTCACATAATAATGTTATAAATATTACAT
>QKDL01000033.1 GCA_003252105.1 Arcobacter sp. | reverse complement strand
ATATTCTATCTCATCATCTTCTAGTGCAATTAGATTTTTATTTAAAAATAAATTTTCAATTTTTTCAAATTCAAAACTTCTACTGTAAGTACAACTTGCATGTACAGGCATAAAACTTCTTACCAATGAAATATCACTTTTTATATCTTGTTCACATAAAAAACAGTTAAAATCTGTATGCAATCTTCCTTCAAATTTTAGAAGTTTTAAATAACTTTTACAAATAGCCCTTTTAGGATTTTGTTTTATCATTTTATGCACTAATTTATCAAGGTTTTTAAAATAAAAATCATCAATAGTTTCAACATCTTTTAAATGGGGATAAAATAGTTTTATATATCTTTGCCAACAATAAAGTTTTTCTCTATCAAGAATCCACTGAAATCCAAGTTGTATCACATCTTTTAATCTAGGAATTGAACTTTTTAAATTAGTTTCTAATTCAAAATCTATTTTATATCCAACATTTATGTTTGAATGTCTAGCCCCATAAAATCTATAAGTTGTGTATATATGGTTTTCTGTTAGAATTGAAACTATTAAATCATCATCTTTAACAGACTTTGTATCTATTATATAACCTTGCATATTCCATTTCGTGTATTAGTGTATTTATTTAAAAAAAAATTATAACAAATTAAAATTAGATATTTGCTTCAAATAATAATTATGGTAGAATACTTCAACAAAAAACGATAAAGGGAATTTAATGGAGTTTACTAATATTTCTATTGCTAAACAAGCTAATATTTTATATGATGGAAATATCACAAGTAGAAGTATTACTTTTGAAGATGGAAGTAAAAAAACTTTAGGTATTATGCTACCAGGTGAGTATGAATTAAATACTGTAAATAAAACAGTTTTAGAGATAAACACTGGTGCACTTGATGTAATGTTGCCAGCAGAAGACTGGGTAGAATATGTAGCACCAGCAAAAATTGAAATTGATCAAAATAGTAAATATAAACTAAGAGTAATATCTTTAGTAGATTATTGCTGCTCTTTTATTAAACAAGATTTTAATAAATAAATTATAGAAAGGTAGTACCCTTTCTATAAACCTCACAAATCTATATTTTAATTACCAATATATTATTTTTTATACAGTTTGACCTACTTAATATAAAAAAATCAAATAATCAATACCTTCTTTGTATATAAAATATACAAAAATAATCAAAAAAATAAACAGATTTAATAATATAATAATTACATTAAGGAGTTTTTAATGTCAAATATAGAAAAAAATAATTTTATTAGTTTTTTTAAAAAACATATTCCTGAAGTAGTTGATTACCAAAATCAGTTAAATGAAGTGTCTCAACATTGGAGTATTATTAATATGCTTAGTGATGTATCAGAAGGTGGTACAAATATGCAAAATACACAATATGAGTTTAATATCTTATCTGAGAATTTAATAACTAATTTAGCTGAAGAAAATGTAAAACAATTGTCAAATGAATTAGTTACAAGATCTCAAGTAGTAGTTGATATTGTTATTAGGAATTTATTTGAAAGAACTGCTGATATTGGTTTTTTAGCTACTGATGATTCTATACGAGAGTTTTATCAAAAATATTTTTTATATTCTACTGAGTTAGATAGTACGTATGTATTTGATTCTCAATCTCCTATTTGTAATAACTGCCCTGAACAATTTGTAAATCAATGTAAATCAGAAAGTATTGACCAAAACTTTAGAAATATTTTACAACCAATTTTATGTAAAGATAATAAAAATTACAAAAAAAGCACTCTAAATGAAAAACTGGAAAATATTACAAAAGATATTCGGGCAAGATTTAATGAATATGTAAAAAAATATAGTGTTTATTTTGATGTGATTCTTACTGATACTAAAGGAAATGTTTTAGTTACATTAGATGAAAATAATAAAGTTGAAAAAAGTAATGATTCAATAATCAAAGAGGCTTTAACAACAAAAGAAGATTTTGTGGAAAAATTAGGATATTCTGATTTACGTTCTGATAGAGATAATACTTTGATGTACGCTTATAAAGTTACACAAAATAATGATAAAAACTCTAATCCATTAGGTGTATTAGTTTTATGTTTTAGATTTAGAGATGAGATGAGAAAAATATATAAAGGCTTAAAAGAGTCAAATCCAAATCTAAATTTGATGTTATTAGATAAAGATGGAGTAATAATTAGTTCTAGTGATTTAAATGGATTCCCTGTTGGAACTCAAATGGAAACTACTGAAAATAGCAAATTTATGATTGTTAATTATTCAGGTAAAAAATATATTGTAAGTACTTCAAAAACAAAAGGATATCAAGGTTTTTATGGATTAGGATGGTTAGGTCATGCTATGATTTGTATTGAAGAAGCTTTTGATAAAAGCTCTACTTTCAACTTAGCTTCTATAGAAAAAAATATATTAAATACAGTGTTACATTCTACATCACTTTTTTCCCATGAATTACAAGATATACCTTTACAAGCAAAAAAAATTCAAGATAATTTAAATAGAACAGTTTGGAATGGAAATCTACACCAACATAGTGCAATTGGTAAGAAGCTATTAACTCAAGTATCTAATACTGGGGAAAAAACAAAAGAGATTTTTCATAAATCAATAAAAAGTTTAAATGAAACAGTTCTTCAAACTATTATAAGTGAAGTTTCATTTCAAGCATTGCAAGCAATTGATATTATGGATAGAAATCTATATGAAAGAGCAAATGATTGTAGATGGTGGGCTTTAACTCCAAAATTTACAGAAATATTATCAAAGGATACTATATCTTCTGAAGATGTGCAACAAATGAGTGAAATATTAAAATATATCAATGATTTATATACAGTATATACTAATCTATTTATATATGATAAGTTTGGAAAAATAATTGCAGTATCAAATGAAGAACAAACAGAGTTAATAGATACAAAGTTATCAGAAGAATGGGTTAATAAAACTTTGAGTATTACTGACTCTCAAAAATATAGTGTATCAAATTTTGAAAATACTTTTTTATACAACAATGAATATACTTATATTTATGGTGCAGCGATATCTAATGTTGGTGGAATAGGTATAGTATTTGATTCAAAACCTCAATTTAAAGATATTTTACTAGATATATTACCTTATGGTGAAAATAATTTTGCTTTATTTACTAATAAAAATAAATCAATAATCTCTTCAACCTCCCAAGAACATAGTGCTGGTGATATTATTGATATTGATTCAAAATTTTTTGAATTAGCAAATAATGAGTCTTATTCAAATATTATCGAATACAATAATAGATATTATGCAGTTGGCTCAAGATGCTCATTTGGTTATAGAGAATATAAAAATGGTGATGGATATTCAAATGATGTAATATCTTTAGTGTTTATATATTTATCAGATAAAATTGATAATAATGAGGTTCAATTAGAAGAGAAAAAATATTTTAGTAATGTAAGTTTTAAAAAGGATTCTTCTAATATAAAAGAGGTAGGTACATTTTTTATTGGTAATAATTGGTATGGTTTTGAATTATTTAGTTTAGTAGGAGCTATAGGAATTGACAGTTTACAAGCAATAAATTCTGGTGGAATTGTCTCTGGAAGAGTTATGTATGAAGATTTATCAATTGAAGTTATCAATCTTCATAAGCATTTAAATATAAAACCTTCTAATGAACAAGAGATAATTATATTTGAAGTAGAAAGAAAAAATACTAATATAAAATTAGGTCTTATTGTTGATAAATTAGGAGATTTTTGTGAAGTTCCACAGTCTCAATTAAGAGATGCAAAAAGTAATTTTGCAGGTGTTTTTAGTTTTGTTTCATATACGGTAAATCCACCAGAAAAGATTAATACAATTTTACAAATTATAGATCCAGAAGCTTTATTACATAGGTTGCAAGGAGATTAAATAAGTTTATTTTATAGATTTTTTTGTATAATTTAAAAAATTATCAAAAGGAATAACATTGAAAAAAGTATTTTTATCATTGACTTTTATTGCTGTAACACTATTTGCAAACTCTAGCCAAGAGGATCAAATGTATCAAAATATTAAACAAATGAGTTTAACAACATTTGACCAACAAGTAACAGCTTTAAAGATGATTAGAGATTGTGTAGATAAAGCTGATTCAAAACGAGAATTTGCATCTTGTATGAAAATTTCTCCTATGATTGGTGAGATTACAGAAGATGATGATTCTATGGAGTGGAATGATATTAATAAAAAAGAAGTATTAAAAGATATTGATGATGGATTAAAAACTATGGAAGGTTCAAAAAAATGTTTTGAAACATCTTCAAATATGCAATCTTATGATGAGTGTATAAGAAAATCAGGACTTGATTTACAATAAAACATTTATGAAAAATTTTAATAGCTGGTTTGATAAAAATAGGAGTAATATTTTATGGATATTATTGGCTATTCAAACTTTAGCTATAGCATTTGTATCTTACAATAGAAATTGAAAAAGAGATAATTATCAAGATAATTCACTTTTTTTATATTTCTATTTTAAATGATATCCCATTATTTTTATTTCTAGCACTTATTGTCCCATTTAGTTTATATTTTATAATTTCTTTTGCCAGATAAAGACCTAGTCCTGTAGAATTATTCATAGAATAATTTTTGCTAAAAATTTTATCTATATCATCTTTTGCACCTTGTGCATTATCTTCAAATACTAATTTGAAATTATTATCAGAGATAAGTATTTTTATTTTTATAAAAGGATTTTTTATATTTCTTTGTTCAAAAAGTTTATAGGAATTTTCAAATAAAATCATTAAAACATTTAAAAAATAATTCTTATCAATAGTAGTCTCTAAACTTTTATCAAACTCTAAAATTACGTTAATAGATTTTTTTGAAAATTCATTTTCAATGAGTTTAATCAAAAAATTTATTTCATCATAAAAATTTATTTTTTCTTTTTTTGCATTTGATTTATAAAAATCAAGCTGGTTAAGAGCTGTATTTTTCAAAAAAAGTGCAGTTTGTTTTATATTTGATAAGTTTTTTTCTATAATTTTATCTAAATTTGGATCATTGAATTTTTTAGCTACTTCTATATGATTAATACTATTAAAAATACTATTTACAGGAGTTTTGCTTTGATGGGAAATATTCAGCATAGTTTGTCCTAAGAATGAGAGTTTTGAGTATTCATTTAAAAGTTCATGATTTTTTTCATTTTCCTCTCGTATAAGCTGTGTTCTATATGCAAGAGCAAGAGAAAAAAGGATAATCTCACTAAGAGATCCTACAAAATTAACATACCGTGTAAAATTATTATACTCTAATACTCCTGCAAAAAGTAATCCAAATATAGTATTTGAAGATATAAATAATGTTTGTGCAATTATATAATAAAGTGCTAATTTATTTTTTTTAAAATACAGAGCAATAGCGACACCAAGTATAAATAAAGGTAATCCTAACATCAAAATATTCATAATATGTAAAGCATTTGCTGGATCAAAAAGTCCATAAAACCCAAGAGCTAACAAAAAATAACCACAATATAAAATAAATTTACATATTCGAGGGTAGTATTCTTTTATATTTAATATCTTTATGCTAAATAGTGTATGAAAAGCGAACCAAAATACATGAGCTGTACCTTCTGCATAGCCAATAGTAGTAGTGGATACTGTATCTAAAGGGTATAAACAGATTATTTGATAATGACCAAAGCCATAGAAAAAAACAAAAAGTACATAAAGTATATAACTATTGTCTTTAAGAGAAAAGTATAAAAATAGATTATATAAAAGCAAAGCTCCTAGTGCACCAAAATAGAGAAATAACAAGCTATCTCTTATAATGTAATACTCATATAAAGATTTTTCTGTAAACACTTTTATATCATTAGAGTTATGAAAATCATTGAGAGTTTTTATATAAATTTGTTTTGTTTCATTGGGTGAAATTTCAATACTGACTCTTGGGTTAGATTTATCAACTACACCTTGGTCATTATAGATACTTATCCCTCTATCAAGAACTTTTTCAATTTTATTTTTACTTATTGTAAAGATATCAATTTTATCTATGTTAGGTTCATTTAAAAATATTGTTCTACTTTGAATAGTATTTGTTTGATTAGATATAGAAAAACGAAACCACAAGGTGGCTTCTTTAAAGCTCAAAGAAAAATTACTTTTTATTTTTTGCCATTTTTGAATTTTCTGAATCTGATTTATATCAAAATTATGATTTATATCTTCGTAAAATTCTATTTCAAATTTTTCAAATGATTGAGAGTTTTCATTTATTGTTATTTGTGAACCAAAAAGAATTATATTAAAGAAAAGAAGAAAAACTAATATTTTTATATATGTCATATTTCTAATTTATATCCGATATCTTTAATATTTTGAATTAATTTTGATGGTAATTTATTATTAATTTTATGAATTATTGAAATTAGTGATTTTTGACTAGATGAATCTAATATATCTAAAAGTTGATCATATTTTATAATTTTGTTTTTATTATTTAAAAGATATTCAAAAGTTTTCATCTCATATGAAGTAAGTGTTTCTGGAATATCATCTTTTATAATTTGTTTTAGTGTTTTATCATAAAAGCAGTTTGGTGTAATTTGTATCTTATATAAATTATTTTTTTCTATTTTAAAAGTAAATTTTTCTAAAACATTATGTAATTCTTCAAATTCATAAGGTTTGACAATATAATCAATAAGATTTAAAGTAATAGCATTTTTAAGTTTTACTTTATCATCATAAGAACTCATAATTATAGCTGAAACATTTTCATCAATCTCTCTTATTTTTGATAAAAACTCATAGCCATCCATAAGTGGCATATCATAATCAACTATTAAAAAATGACAATCTATAGTTTGAAAAACTTCTAATGCTTCTATTCCGTTAAAAGTTATAAATACATTTTTAAAATAATATTGTAGAATTTGTTTGAGACTTTCACAAGCTTCTTTATCATCATCGACATATATCACATTGAAATTTTTTAAAATATCTAACTTACTCATAAAAATATTATACCTTTTTAAAATCAATACAAAATCAATGAATTTTATTTATGTATTATTTTATTGATTTTGTATTGATTTTACTAATAGACTATTTAAAAAGATTTTATAATAATTTATTATCTAATTGCCTTATTTCTTTAATAATATAATCATATGATATTTTCTCTCTATTTAAAATAAGTTAAAAATTTATCTTTCTCATTGATTTTGTAATGATTTTGACTTGCTAAGATATTGAAAACAGATAAAAAACTTTGGGGGATAAATGAATCATATACTTAAAAATAAAATATTACTATTGTTAATATTTGGCTCATTTCTTTTAGCAGAAACTTTTACAGGTGGGATATTTAATGGCAAAAACTATGAAACAATTGTATCTGATACTACAGGAAGAGTATGGCTTGATAGAAACTTAGGTGCAACTCAAGCTTGTACTAGTTCAACTGATAATTTATGTTATGGAGATTATTATCAATGGGGTAGAGGAACAGATGGACATCAATTAAGTACAAGTAGTGTTTTATCTAACAGTATAGCTTGGGATGCAAATAGCAGTGAGTATATATCTTATGATATATCTGCTCCTTTTGATTGGGCAAATAATGATTTTAATGGAACACAAAGAGTTAACAAATGGAGTAGTTTAGATGGACTGACTGGTATATGTCCTATTGGATTTAGGGTTCCTACACAAGTAGAACTTCTAGCTGAAGGTATTCAAAATTCAACTGATGCTATGAATAAACTTCAATTACCACTTGCAGGTCAACGAAGATATACTGCAAATGAATTGTATGAAGTAGGATTAAGAGGGCGTTATTGGAGTAGTAGTCAAGATGAAACAAATCCAACATATTCAACTTTTTTTGGCTTTGATTCCTCTTCAAATGTGTATGATTACTCTGGAAGAGCACTTGGATATTCTATACGTTGTATCCAAGATATAGGTGGAGTTCCTACTTTTATTACTAAAAATCCTATTAATACTCCTGAAAATAATATTACTGTTTCAACTGCAATTAAAGCTGCAGGTGTTAATTATGTAAGTAGTGCAATCAATTTTGATGGGGTAAATGATTATATAAATGTAGGTGATATAGACAATAATATTACATCTGCTTTTACAATAGAGACTTGGGTTTATTGGGAAGATGCAGGTTCAGCTGTTCAATTTCTTTTTGGAAAAGCTTATGAACAAATGGAATTACATACTTATCCAGATGGAAAATTACGATTTATACCAGCAACTGATGTAACAATTGATTCAGTTAATAGTGTTTTGCCTCTTAATCAATGGACACATATAGCAGTGGTATATGAACCTTCAACTGCTACAGGAAAAATATATATAAATGGAGTATCTGTTGATGTTAAAGTTATTGGGAAGCCTATCACAACTCCCTTAGATAGTTCAAATAATCCTTTTATATTATCTAGACGAGGGGTAACTAGTACTAGTAGTTATTATTATTTTAATGGGAAGCTCAATGACTTTAGAATTTGGAATGATGTAAGAACAGTACAAGAGATTAGTTCTAATATGAATACTGAATTAGTAGGGGATGAAAGTAATCTTATTGCTTATTATAAATTTGATGAAACTAGTGGTTCAACTATAACAGATAGTTCAGTAAATGGGTATGATGGAACACTTAATAATACATCAAATGATACAACATTAATGATTGCTCCAAATCCAGTAAGGTATACTTTAGAAAGTGATTATGATAGTTCATCTTTTGATATTGATAGTTCTACAGGAGTATTAACTTTTAAATCAATACCAGATTATGAAACTAAAGAAAACTATAAAGTGAAGATAAAAGCTACTGATACAAAAGGATTAATTACTTATAAAGATTATGATATTAATGTAACATATGTAAATCAGCCACCCACTATCACCTCTTTTAATGGAGATAGCAGTGTAACTATCGATAGAGATGAAAATAATACTTTAGTTACGACAATAACTGTTGATGACATTGAAAATGATGAAATAAGTTATTCTATAACAGGTGGAGCTGATAGTGGATCTTTTAAAATAGATGAACAGTCGGGAGTTCTTGAGTTTAAAGAAGTACCTGATTATGAAAGTGGTAAAACCTCTTATGTTGTTGAGGTTACAGTAACTGATACAAGTGGAGGAACAGCGACACAAAATATTACAATAAATATATCAGATAGTATTGAACCTCAGTTATCACTTTATTTTGAAGATCAATTCAATGATACAAGTTTTGGTGGATGGATAGAACCTACAAATGCTACTAGTCAAAAAATGACAGGAAGTAGACTTCAACTTACTCCAAATTTAACAAACCAATTTGGTGGAGCTTTATATGATATTCCATTTCGATCAAATGAAGATACAACAATAGAGTTTCGTTATTATGATGGTGATCAATATGGTGCAGATGGATTCTCTTTCTTTTTGATTGATGGTGATACATCTTCTTTTGATGTTGGGGGTAAAGGTTGGAGTTTGGGATATATTAACCTTCCTAATGCTTGGCTTGGAGTAGGTTTTGCAGAATTTACTGGTAGTTATTTTGGAGTATCACAAGGTGCCGGAATATTTTTAAGAGGTTCAGAAGAGTTTAATTATTCTTATATAACAGGAAAATTTCAATCTCAAATGGGTAATAATTCAATTGCTGGTCATCCTGGATTAAAACGGGTAAAAATTACTTTTGAAAATGATTCAACCAATATTCTTAAAGTAGAATGGGATATAAATGATGATGGAATTTATGATTATACACCTATAGACATAGATTTGGATGATTATTTTGGTACAAAAGTTTCTTCAAGACCAAGTAGCTATAAGATTGGATTTTCAGCAGCAACTGGGGCAAAAACAAATGATCACAGTATAGATTGGGTAAAACTTAGTGCAACAAGTGTTAATGGTACAAATGTTATTTATACCAAAGGTGGAGCATCTATAAAAGTTGATGCAAATTCAATAAGTGTGTCAGGAAGTATTAATGCCTATGGTGCTCAAGTGAAAATTACAAATGTTGTAAATAGTGAAGATAATCTTTATTTTACAAATCAAAACAATATTACAGGAGCTTATGATAGTAATACCGGTATTTTAACACTGTCTGGTACTGATACTATAGAAAATTATCAAACAGCTTTAAGAAGTATTATCTACGATAATAGCAATTCAAATCCAGATACAACAACAAGAGTTGTAGAGTTTAGGATGAAAGATAGTGCAGGAAACTTAACAAGTCTTTATACTAAAAATATAGTTATAGAAGAACCAACATCAATAAATCAAGCACCAAGCTTTACAACAATAAATCCTATTACTACTTCTGAAAATAATACTACAGTATCAACTGCAATTCAAGCAGTTGATACAAGTGTTTCTAATAGTGCAATACATTTAAATGTTGCAGATTCACAATATATTGAGATATCAAATCCTCCTATATATTCTGATAAAATGACAATGGAAGCTTGGATTAATACAACAACTACAAAAGATGGAAATGCTATTTTAGGTTGGGGAAATAATAGAAATGAAGTTGACCAGTTACAATTTAGAACAAGTGGTGGTTATTTAGGGCTATGGTTTAATGATGGTAATGGAGAAGGTATATCTTATACAGACCATGCTGTTAATGTAGGACAATGGGTACATGTTGCAGCAACAAAAAATGGTCAAACCTATAAACTTTATATTAATGGAACATTAGTGCTTACTCAAACTGTTACCTCTTCACCTGATGTTAATACTTTACATATTGGTAATGTGGAAAGATATAATACATTGCAAGGGTATTATTTTGATGGTGATATCAATGATATTCGTGTTTGGAATGAAGAATTAACTCAAAGTGAAATTAAATCAAATATGAATATGGAACTTAATGGAAATGAAGATGGTTTAGTAGCATATTATAAGTTTAATGGTACAAATGGTACTAGTATAACAGATTATTCTTTTAATGGTCATGATGGAACATTGGTAAATGGAACACTTGTGGATACTTCAGTCAGTCAAAATATGAATACAACTGCTTTAATTTATGGTTTAGAAAATGATTATGATGGTTCATTTTTTGATATAAATAGTTCTACTGGTGTATTAACATTTAAATCAAATCCAGATTATGAAACAAAAACAAGTTATAAAGTAAATGTATTTGCTTTTGATGGAGTAATCAAAACACACAAGGTTTACGATATTAATGTGACAGATGAAGTTGAGATAACTTCATTTGGTGGAAATCCTACTGCAACTTATAGTATGAGTGAAAATAATAGTTCTGTTTATACTTTCACAACAAATGATACAAATGTAAGTTGGAGTATTTCTGGTGGAGCAGATGCCAATAAATTTAATATCAATGCTGTGACAGGAGAACTTAGTTTTAAGAGCTCTCCTGATTATGAAACACCAGATGATAATGATAATAATAGAACCTATGATGTTGAGGTAACTCTTACTGATACAAATACTAACTCAACAGATACAATTACTCTTGCTGTTACAATTACTGATGTAAGTGAAGCTCCAACAATCGATTCTAATTCAAATAGTTCAAATTGGGTTCCTGTATTAAAAGGTGCTAATTTTGATCCTACAGCAGACTTACAAGCACAAGCAGCTATTGATTTAATAGGAAATGATTCAAATACATTAATGTATATGTATTATGAAAATAAGGATACCCCTTCTGATTCTAGTGATGATGAGTTGATGTTAAGAGTAAGAACAGGAAAAAATACACTAGATAGTAGTGGTAATTTTAACGGTTACCTTTGGATGGGTATGGATGTAGATAAAGATGGTGATTTGGATATTTTCTTGATGCTTACCGGGAAAAAAGGAACAGAAAAGCTTATTGTTTATAATGCAGGGCATGGAGCAAACGATTCACCTAATACAACCACTATAGATAATGGTGTTGCAATAACTAGTTTTAATCCTGAAAATGATTTAAATATTAGTACTGTTGAAGCAATAGATGGAACTGATAGTGCCCTTGATGGTGAAGCTACTCAAAAAGATTATTATGTAACATTTAAATTTAATTTTGATAATTTTGCATCAATTGTAAATGCAAAACCTTTAACAAATGAAAATGCAAATGTTTCAATTATTGACGGTGGAGCAGGTTTTACTAAAGATACACAAATAAGATATATGATAGCAACTGCTATGAATACAAATACACTAAATGGTGACATTGGTGGATATAGTGCAAGTGATGATTATAATAAGCCTTATAATGAACAAGGAGTATTTTCACCTGTGAGTAATTTAGGTGACCCTGTTGATGCAGATGCTAATAAAGCACCTTTAGTAACTAGTACAGCAATTACTACTACAAACAAAAATGAACTTTATACTTATAATTTAACTGCAAATGATGAAGAGGGTGATAATTTGACATGGTCAGTTATTTCTCTTCCAAGTTGGCTTAGTTTATCTGGTTCAACACTAACAGGAACACCAAGTAAAGATAATGTAGGAGAAAATAATGTAGCTATAAAAGTAAGTGATGCAACTACTGATGTTCCTTATTATTTTACAATAGATGTTAAAAATAGTGCCCCAACAACAGTTAGTCATACTTATCAAACAAATGAAGATATACAAGGTAATTTTGATTTAAGTGCTTATGCAAATGACACGGATACGGGAGATACCTTAATTTATACGATAGTAACAAATCCATCACATGGAATACTCAATTTAAATGGTTCAATCGTAACTTACACTCCTAATGTAAATTATTATGGGATGGATAGTTTTACTTTTAAAGTAACTGATGAAAATTTAGTTGGTTCAAATATTTCAATTATGAATATAAATATTTCTGAGGTAAATGATGTACCAATTGCAAATGATGATAGTGCAATTACAAATGAAGATATAGCAGTTACTATTGATGTTCTTAGTAATGATAGTGATGATTCAGATCAAGGGGGAGTTCTTGATATCTCAACATTAGAAATTGGAACTCAACCTTCATTTGGTACAGCTTTAGTTGTAGATGGAAAAATTAAATATATACCTAATAAAGATTTCAATGGAACTGATAGTTTTACATATACTGTTAAAGATAATGGAACAATGACCGGTACTGAAACAAAATCAGGTGTACTAATCTCAAATGTTGCAAAAGTTACAATTTCTGTAAATGCACTAAATGATGCGCCAATAGCAGTAAATGATTTTTATACTATAAATGAAAACGATGAAAACTCAACACTTTTAGTTTATTTAAATGATACAGATGCGGAATCAACTTTGAATAGAAGCGATACTCAAATAGTTTCAAATCCAACACATGGAACAGTAATAAAAGATAGTGATGGTATTTTTAAATATACACCAAATACAAACTATGTAGGAACAGATAGTTTTACATATAAAATTAAAGATTTTGATGGTGTATATTCAAATGTTGCAACAGTATCTATATCTATAAATGATGTTGAATATGCACCTGTAGCTTTTGATAGTAGTAGTGAAATAAATGAAGATAATAAAAGTATACAAGAGCTTTCTGTAATAGATAATGATAATGATGTTTTAACTTACAATGTCACAAGTCAACCATCAAATGGTAGTGTAAGTATTTCAAATGATGGAGTTTATACCTATACACCAAATGCAAACTTTAATGGAACAGATAGTTTTAGCTTTACAGCAAATGATGGTATTAATACTTCAAATGAAGCAACAGTAACAATTACTGTTAATTCTGTAAATGATATACCAACTGCAAGTGATTTTACGATTACAACAAATGAAGATACAAGTTATACCTTTGTATTTGATGAGTTTAATTATTTAGATAATGACAATGATGTATTAAGTCAAATTCAAATTACATCTTTACCTCAAAAAGGTGACTTATATATATCTGAAAATAAAATACTAAATCTAAATGAAACCATTACTAAAGCACAATTAGATAATTTAGCATTTAAATATAAAGCTAATTTAAATGAATATGGCGTATCTTATTCATCATTTAAATATAGAGTAAATGATGGATTTCAATTTAGTCAAGAATACACTATAACAATAAATGTAAATCCATTAAATGATACACCACAAATAATAACAAATTTTAGTGATGAGACAAAGGCTGAGGATTTTGGTACATTTATAAAAGATATTGAAATCAATGATATAGATGAAGATGATTTAACACTTGAGGTTAGTACAAATAGTAGTTTAATTACCCTTGATTCAACGGCTTGGAATAATCCTCTTGTAGTGGGTTCTTATAATAATTCACAAATTCAAACTTTGACAATAAATTCAGTAACAGATAAATTTGGTATGGCTGAGGTTAATGTAAAAGTAACAGATACATTAAATCTAAGTGATAATCAAAACTTTATCGTAACAGTGCCAGCTGTATTGGATTTTCCAACTATTTCAGTAAATGATGAAATCTCTTTAAATGAAGATTTTGGTTCATTTAATATTACCTTACAAAATATAGATTTAGGAGGTCAAGCTTCTGGAACTATTACAATAATGCCAAGTAATACCTCTATTTATAATGTTCCAGCACCAATTACTATTAATATAAGTGATAGTGGTGAAAAGATAATTACACTTACTTCAAAAGCAAATTTATATGGAAATACAACAGCGGAAATTACTGTTGATAATGGTGTAAGTACTGTATCGAAAACTATAATTATAAATGTGGTACCAGTCAATGACTCTCCAACAATAAGTGGAACACCAGCTACAGCAGCAAATGAAGATAGTAATTATAGTTTTATACCAATTGTAAATGATGTAGATACAAATGAAATTTTGACATTTACTATTCTAAATAAACCATCTTGGGCTACTTTTAATACAAGTACAGGTGAGTTGAGTGGTACTCCAACAAATAGTGATGTGGGAACAACAAGTGATATTATAATAACTGTAACAGATAGTTCAAATACTAGTACAAGCTTAAATCCTTTTAATATAACTATCTCAAATACAAATGATGCTCCAACAATTAGTGGAATACCAAGTACAAGTATAAATGAAGATAGTGCATATAGTTTTGTACCAACTGTAAATGATGCAGATATAAATGACACTTTAACTTTTTCAATTACAAATAAACCATCTTGGGCAAGTTTTGATACTACAACAGGTAGATTAAGTGGAACGCCTATAAATAGTAATATTGGAACTACGACAGGTATTATAATAACTGTAACAGATAGTTCAAATGCTAGTGTAAGTTTAAACCCTTTTGATATAACAGTTTTAAATACAAATGATGCCCCAACAATTAGTGGAACACCAATCACAAGTGTAGATGAAAATAGTACATATAGTTTTATACCAACTGCAAATGATATTGATATAAATGATACTTTAACTTTTTCAATTACAAATAAACCATCTTGGGCAATTTTTAATACAACTACAGGTGAGTTAAGTGGTACTCCAACCAATAGTGATATAGGAACAATAAGTGGTATTGTCATAAGTGTAAAAGATAGTTCAAATGCAACTGCAAGTTTAAGTGCTTTTGATATAATAGTTTTAAATATAAATGATGCTCCAACAATAACTGGAATACCAGTAACAAGTATAAGTGAAAATAGTATATATAGTTTTACCCCAACTGCAAATGATGTGGATATAAATGATATTTTAATTTTTTCAATTACAAATAAACCATCTTGGGCAATTTTTGATACAAATACAGGTAGATTAAGTGGAATACCGACAAATAGTGATGTAGGAACAACAACCGGTATTATAATAACTGTAACAGATAGTTCAAATGTAAGTATAAGTTTAAATGCTTTTGATATAACTGTTTCCAATATAAATGATGCACCTGAGTTTGTAAATATACAAACTAATGAGACTAAAAATGAAGATTTTGGAGCATTCTTAAAAGAGATATTAATTAATGATATTGATAAAGATAACTTAATACTATCTTCAACTACAACTAGCTCTTTAATCTCTTTAGTTCAAGGATGGACAAATCCAATTCAATATAATAGTTATGATAATGTAAATTTACCATTAACTATAAACTCAGTTGAGAATAAATTTGGTATAGCTAATGTTTTATTAACATTAAAAGATCAAAATGGTTTATTATCTTCCCAAGAATTTAATATAACAGTTCCTGCTATATTAGATTTCCCTAACATTTCAGATGAAGAGATTAGTTTAAATGAAGACTTCAATGAGTTTGATATCACATTAAAAAATATAGATTTAGCGGGTCAAAGTAGTGCAATGCTAACTATATCGTCAAGTGATGGAACACTATATAATATTAAAAATACGCAACCTATAATCACAACAGGAGAAGATGTTGTAATAACACTAGAATCTATATCAAATAGATATGGAAATAGTAATGCTACAATAATGGTAAATAATGGACTTCAAACTGTTTCAAAAACAATTGATATCAATATAAATCCTGTAAATGATGCACCAACTGTAACTGATATTAATACAACAACACAAGAAGATACAACTAAAAATGGAACTTTGAGTGGAAATGATATGGAAAATGATATTTTAGTATTTACTAAAGTGACAAATCCAACACATGGTAAAGTAACAATTAATCCTGATGGTTCATATATTTATATACCAAATCTAAATTATACGGGAACTGATAGTTTTACATATAAAGCAAATGACTCTCTTAGTGAATCAAATATTGCAACTGTAAATGTTTTAGTTGGTTCTACGAATGATGATCCAATATTAAGTGAGATAACATCTCAAACAGTAGATGAAGATGGTATTTTAAATATAACATTAAGTGCAAATGACCCAGATATAGGTGATACATTAACCTTTAGTGTAATATCATCTTCAAATATAACAACAAGTATTAATGGAAATATTTTAACATTGACTCCTAAGGCTAATTTTAATGGTGAGGAAATAGTTAGTGTAAAAGTAAGTGATGGAATAAGTGATGATTCTAAAAGTTTTAGTTTAAAAGTAATTTCAATAAATGATCTACCTACAACAAATGATATCAATATAACTATTCCAGAAAATAGTGCTAAAAATGGAATGTTGACTGGAAATGATATTGAAAATGATACTTTGACATTTAGTTTAGTTTCTAGTAGTACAAATGGTGTAGTAATAATTGATTCTAATGGTTCATATGAATATAGACCAAATAAAGATTATTCAGGAAGTGATAGCTTTACATATAAAGTAAATGATGGAACAGTTGATTCTAATATATCAACTGTATATGTAAACATAACAGCAGTTAATGATCCAATAACAAATATAGTTTTAAATTCTAATAGTGTTGTGGAAAATAATAGTTTAAATGCAAATATATCTTCACTATCTGTAATAGATAATGATACATTAGATACCACAGTTTATAGTTTTTGTGGTGGTGAGGATGATGGAAGTTTTAGTATTGTAGATAATACTTTAAAAGCAAATGTAATATTTGATTATGAAACTAAATCAGAATACAAGATTTGTTTAAAAGCTGTAGATAGTGGAGGTTCTACATATAATAAAAATTTTATAATCTATATAGAAAATATTTATGAAGCAAATGATCCAAAAAGTGATTCAGATAAAGATGGAATTCCTGATTCTGAGGAGGGTTCTATTACTGATGATTCTGATGGTGATGGAATTCCAAACTACATGGATACAGATAGTGACAACGATGGAATAGATGATATTGTTGAGGGTAATTCAGATACAGATAACGATGGGATTTCAAACTATTTGGATACAGATAGTGATAATGATGGAATACAAGATAGCATTGAAGGTATATTCGACTCGGACAATGATGGAATTCCAAACTATTTAGATACAGACAGTGATAATGATGGAATACCAGATAGTATTGAAGGTATTTTAGATATGGATAATGATGGGATTCCCAACTATTTAGATCTTGATTCAGATGGTGATGGAAAATTAGACTCAGTTGAAAAAAATACGGATTCAGATGGTGATGGAATTCCTGATTATTTAGATAAAAATGATTCAGGAAGTGATGGTTTTATAGATAATAATGATGGTACAAAAACTGTAATAATTAAAAATGCTGCAGGTGAGGGGGATGATAAAGTAACTTCAATAAATGTACCAGATGATCAAGTAGTTGATGTTAGTGAAAATAACAATGAAACTATAGTGAAAACTTATTATCCAAATTCAACTATAAAAATTCATGAAGATGGTGGACTACATATTGATTTAGAGTCTGCAAATGGGAATAATAGTATTGATATTGCAAATCCAGGAAGTGATATAACAATAAATGATAATGGAGAATTTATAATTGATACACCATTGACAACAAATATTGATGGTACAACATCTCGCTATAAAATAACTTTTGCAGATGATGGAACAATTATAGTTTTACACTATTTAGATGATATTATAACTACTTTAACAACAACAGTTCCAAACTCTTCAATAAATATTTCAAGGGATAATATTCTTGAAATTTCTGGAACAATGTTAAATGATAATAATGAGCAGGTAAAAGTAAAAGGGTTTATGAATACAAATGGTGAAGTTAAAACAACTACACAAATTGAACAAAATAACGCTACTTATGTTGCTATAAATCAAGCAGGAAGTAGTGTAATTATTGAAGGAAATGGAGATATAGATTCAACAACTGCTTTTAGTGATAATCCAAATGATTTAAGCCAATTACAAGGGTTAAACTTCAAAATAAATAGTACAAGTGGTAATGTAACAATTAGTAAAGTATTAAAAGATAAATCTACTAGTGAAGTAGTTTATCAAGATGCTCAAACATATTTAAGTGGAGCAAAAATAACCTCAAATGGTACTACAATTTCAGAAGTTAATATTGATTTAACAGATGTACATTATATCTCAGTTGATATTACTGATTCAAATAATACAACTACATCAAGTAAAACTACAATTGACGATTCATTAGATGTGAATAGAACAAGTAGTGGAGAAGATGGGAAAATCACAAGTGAAGTTACTTTGAATGATAGTTCAAAAATAGTTATAAATAATTATATTGATGGACAAGTAAAACATATAGTTGATATAGGTGGAGAAATAACACAAGCTATTTCAACTCTTTTAGGTTCAAATACGATATTAACACCAAATGGTGTATCAACATCATATTCAACTACAGGAACAAGTGCAGAAGTGATGGCAGATTTACTAGGTATAGCAATCCATAGATTAGATTTAAATGGTATTGTAACAAAAGCAGTTTCAAATTTAGTTGGTGCAAATACAGTGATTGGAAAAGATGAAAAAGGTGAAGTTACCATCACAACTAAAGTTTCCACTTTAAACTTAGATAATAATTTGGTTGAAATTGAAATTGATGCTTTAGCTAATGGTAATGCTCAGCATATAGTCAAAATAAATAATATTGTAACAAAAGCAGTTTCAAATATAGCAGGTGCCACAACTGTTGTTTCAACTAATAAAGAAGTTTCTACAATAGCTGGAGATAATAGTTCTATAAATAGTGGTTATAGTTTAAAAGCCCGTGTTATTACTTTTAGCGATGGGACTACAAAAACAAGTTTTATAGAAGTGAATAATAATGATGAAAATGATATCAGAACACTTAGTAATACACTTATAAGTGATGAATCATTCACTGAAGGTAATAATGTAGTAATTGAAAAAATTGATGGTATTTTATTTATGAAAATCCAAACACCACTTAATAATAGTATTGTCATAGAATAAGGAGTTTATAGTGAGTTTAAAAAAATCGTTTACAATAATTAAAATAGTTGTTAGTCTTCTTCTAACACTATTATTAACAGCTTGTGGAGGAAAAGGAGGCACAGACAGTGATGATGGAGGGAATTCTGGATCTGTTGAAGAAAAAATTAATATAGATATACCTTGCATCACAACTCCTACTTCAATAGATATTTCAAATTATATAACATTATTAAGTGGGGATATTGTTGAGAAAGAGACTGCTGATGCTGAAATCATAATTTATCATGATTTAGATGGAAATAAAAAAGTGTGCTTGGTTACACCAAGTGCATATATAATTAGAACAAAAATATAGATATTGTTTTGTACAGATTCATATAAATTTATATTTTGCTGTACCAAGATTGTACCAAACATAAAAAAAGGTAAGAGGTTAAAACCTCTTACCTTATCGTTGTAATAGTGCCTATAAACTATTCAGTTACAGAAACTTCTACAGGAGTACCTTCCCAGATACCATGTTTAGTACAGTAACCATGAGCTACTAAGTTAAGTTTTTTACCAGTTGGAATAATTGTAAAAGTAGTTGTGTTATGTGCTTTAACATTTCCTAAAGTTCCTGGTACATATGTAGCTTTTGCTAACAATGTTTCACCGTTAAATAACGATACAGATTCAATGTAGTGATCAAAATCATCTGGGTGAGTATATTCATTTCCCATTTTAACAGTTACTTCAAATGGCTCTCCTGCTTTTGCAGTATCAGCACAGTGAATAAATGGTGAGTGTCTATCAATTAAATCTTTTTTCGCTTCTCTTTCAACAGTATCAATGTCAACATATTTATTAATTTTTGGCATAATCAATCTCCTTAAAATAAAATTGCCAACATTATACCAATATAATATTAAATAATATAGGATAATTTTTATCCTAAAATAAACTTTTAAGTTAAAAATCAGAAAACAAAGAACATTTATGCTAATATTACGCCATGAATAAAGAAGATTTTTTTATAAAACAATTTGATAAAGATAGCAGATTTATTGGTGATGATGGAGCTGTAATAGGAAACTATATTTATAGTATGGATGCTTTTTTTGAAAATGTTCATTTTAAAAAAGAGTGGATGAGTTTAGACCAGATTGCTAGAAAATCTATGCTTGTAAATATTTCAGATGCAATAGCAATGAATGCAAAACCTAAATATGCACTTTTAAGTGTGGCTATTCCAAAAAGCTATACAAAAAAAGATTTAAAACAATTGGCAAAAGGTTTTAATGATACAGCAAAAGAATTTGGTATAAAAGTTATAGGTGGAGATACTATTTCAAATGAAAAGTTAGATATTAGTATAACTATAATCTCAAAATCAAAAAATGCCAAATATAGAAATGGTATAAAACTAGATGATTTAATCTGTTTTACTGGGGAGTTAGGAACTTGCAAAAGAGATTTGAATATTTTACTTCATGGTGGAAAAATATCTAAAAAATCTAAATTTATAGAACCGAAATTAAAAGCAGATTTTTTTTATGAGGTTTCAAAATATGTAACTGCTTCTATGGATATCTCTGATGGGTTGTTTTTTGAACTTGAAAGAATGTCAAAACAAAGTAATGTGGGTTTTGATTTTTTTGAAAAGATTGATAAAAATATTGGATGTTCTGGAGAAGAGTATGAACTACTTTTCTCTTTTAATAAAAAACATAAAACAAAAATAGAAAATATTGCAAAAAAGCATAATATAAAATTAAATATTTTTGCAAAAGCTGTAAAAGGCAAATTTATTTGTGATTGTAAAAATCACCATTTTGAATAGCTAAGAATAATTTTAGTGATATATTTATAAAAGGAAATTTAATACGTGGAAAATCTACAAAGATATTTAACTCATTCAAAAATAGATGTACTATTTAAACAAACAAAAGATGATTTTGTTGTAACTGAAATACCATTATATGAGTTTAGTGGGGATGGTGAACATATCATCATAAAATTTAGAAAAAAAGAGTTAACTACTTGGGATGCAGTTCAAATTTTTTCTGAACAATTAGGATGTAAAGCAAGAGATATAGGATATGCAGGATTAAAAGACAAAAATGCAATGACTATTCAACATATTTCATTGCCAAAAAGTGTTGAAGAAAATTTATCTAACTTTTCTCATGAAAAAATCAAGATTTTAGAAACTACAAGACATAACAACAAGATAAGAGTAGGGCATTTAAAAGGTAATAGATTTTTTATAAGACTTAAATTAGTAAAAAATGTAGAGGCTAAAAAGATTGAAGAGGTTTTAGTAAATCTTTCAAAATATGGTATGCCAAACTATTTTGGATTTCAAAGATTTGGAATAGAAGGTGATAACTATAAAAAAGGTGAAGCTATAATAAATGGTGAATTAAGAGAAAAAAATAGAAAACTAAAACAGATGTATATAAATGCTTATCAAAGTTTTCTATTTAATACTTGGTTATCAAAAAGAATAGAAATCTCAAAACTAATTGAAGTTTTTGAACCAAAAGAGATTTATGAAAAATTGGCTTTACCCTTAGATGTTGTAAAACAGATGAAAAAACAACCCCATCCATTTAAGATAATACCAGAAGATTTAATGAGCCATTATCCATATGGAAGAATATTTTTAGCTGAAGATTTAGAAGCAGAATCAGAGAAATTTTTTCAAAGAGATAGAGTGCCTACAGGGCTTTTATGTGGAAAAAGAGTGAAAAAATCTGAAGGTCTAGCATATGATATTGAAAAAGAGTTTGACAAAGATATAAAAGAAGATGGAGCAAGAAGATTTGCTTGGGTTTTCCCTGAAGATATTGAATCAAACTATAAAGATGATAAGAACTGGATGGAATTGCAATTTACATTACCAAAAGGTTCATATGCAACTGAATTTATATCAGAAATTATTCATTAATTATAAAAAATTAAGAAATAACTTATAAATATCTTCAATAGTTAAGTTTAAATAAGTTAAAATAATTATTATTTTATCAAAAAGGGATATTATATGACTTATGAGGACTTAATTAAAGAGTTATGTGATGTTATAAAAGAATCTGAAACTAACTCAATAAGCATATATGAGAATTTGGAAAATATTGATTCATTGTTGGAAGAGATGGCTATCCCAGCTCATGGATTAAAAAGAATTCATGATTTGATTTCTAATTCTTTTGGTTTACTACAACATCAAGATTTGCATAGACAAAAAATTGAAAGGGTTGTAAATCATGTTTGTGAAAGAAATAATATAGATGCAAGTAATTTTAATTTTGCTTCTTCTGCAAAATATATTTCTGGAGATGATTCTAAAGAGATAGTTTCTGATGATGAGTTAGAAGCTTTGATTAAAAGTATGCAAGGTTAAGATAAAAGGTTTAAACCTTTTATCCTCTTTTACATTTATCTTTTTTTAGATGATTTAAATTACCAAATATTCTAAGTGATTCGATTTCAACATCTTTAGCTTTTTGATTTAATACATCATTTGTTTCTTTATTTGCGTTTGCATCAATTAAAGCTTGAAGTTTTATTCTAAGATTATTATTTAAAGTTTTTAGCTCTTCTAATGAACCTAAATCATCAGTATCATTTGTACTTGAATATTCTAAAATCCACTTATCCATACTTTCACAACTAGAGCTTGTCCATTTTTCATAGTTTCCAAGTTTAGAATATACATTATCTTTTAACTCTAGAACATTTACTTTTAGTTTGGCAGTATCATATACTAAATCAACATCACATACTTCCTCTCTAGCACTTTCTAAAAAGCTAGCTCTTGAAGCAGCCGTTACAAGTGAATTAGACATATCAGCTATCTCTTGTGACATTTTAGAAATTTCTTCTGCAACATGTGCATTTTCTTGTGTTGCTTGGTCAAGTAGGTTTACTGCATCATTGATTTGAGTAATACCTCTTTCTTGCTCTTTTGAAGCATTCGCAACATAATCAATTTTTTCTATTGTTAATTTAATATTTTCATTTAATTGACTATAACCAGCAATCATATTATCAGAGATTTTTTTACCATCATTTGCTTTACTAGTTGCTTTTTCAACAATATCTTTAATCTCTTTTGCCGCTTCTGCACTTCTACTTGCAAGATTTCTAACCTCTTGTGCAACAACAGCAAAACCTTTTCCTGCTTCACCAGCAGTAGCTGCTTCAACTGCAGCATTTAAAGATAAAATATTTGTTTGGAAAGCAATTTGGTCAATCACTTCAATCGCTTCATTAATAGAACTTACTTGTGTATTTATCTCATCCATAGCATTTGCAGTTTTGTTTGCTAAATCCTGACCACTTTGTGCAGATATAGTTACTTCATTTGCTAAATTTGCCATCTCATTTGATGCTTGTGTATTACCTTGAATATTTGCAGTAATTTGCTCTAAAGCAGCAGCTGTCTCTTCTAAAGATGCAGCTTGTCTGTTCGATGAAGTTGATAAATTATTTGATGCTTGTGATAATGTATGTGTATTTCTATTTAAAGAATCACCTGTATTCATAATCATTGCTAAAATTTCAGATGTATTATTTCCAACAAGTTTAATACCAGCTGCAAGAGAACCTAAATCTCCATAAATACCTCTATCATCAATTTTATAATCAAATTCAGATTCTGCATATTTTCTAAGTGTGATATTGATCTTATCTAATGTCTCTTTTGTATGATTAATCATCATATTTAATTTATTTTTTAAATCCTCAACATAAGGGTTTGCTGCTGTTGATTTAACTTGATATACGAAGAAACCATTCCCAGTTTTTTCTAATATATCATTTGCTTCTTCAATAACAATTTCATCTTGTTTTAATCCATCTCTTACTTTATCCATATAAGAGTTAAATAAAGTAGCAACTTCTCCAATCTCATCTTTAGATGTTACATCTAATTTAATATTTGTATCATTAGAAGTTAATAGGTTCTCAAAACCTTTTTTAAGTGTAGAAATAGGGTTTGTAGCTTTTTTAACAATGAAGAATATAAGTCCAATAGTAATCCATCCAAAAATTGTTGATAGAGTTAAAATATCAATTACTAAACCTGAAATTCTATCATCTGATTCATCTAAAGAAAAAGTTAAATCGAAAACTCCAATTACATCACCAACTTGTTGATTTGCATGACACATAAGACACTCTTGTGTGGCAATCATTGGTTTAATCATTCTTAGTTCATGACCTTTTTCATTGTCATATTCTAATATTTGATTTTCTTTAGTTTTAAAAGATTTTAATATATCAGGATCTTTAGTGTATTGTGTATCAGGTGCATACATCTCTATTAATGGTTGACTTTTTGCAACAGTTAAACGTTTTACTCCTTTTATTGTTTTAGCTTCCTCTTCTGCTTTCATAATTTGAGCAGGATCACCTGTATTCATAGCATTTCTAAGACTTTGAAACATAGCTGTGTTTAACATGTCAAGATTTTCTTTTGTTACAATAATCGAATCTTTTTCCACTTGTTTTGTAGTGAAATAAGTTACTATTAAACTGGACATAGACATAAGTATAAACAACGATACAATAATCTTATTACTTATCTTTTTTGTTATTAATTTTATCATACAGATAACCCTCATTCTTTAAGTTAAATTATTATATAATGAATATTATTTATTGTATATTAAATTTTGACTAATTTTAAAAAATGAAAAAAAAATTAAGAGTGAAACAATGATTGTAGGCTTAGAAGGCAAGATTGAAAAGAAGGAACCAACACTATTAAATATCAATGTAAATGGGATTATTTATGAAGTTTTTGTATCTGTAAACTGTAGTTCAAAGATAGTAGAAAACAAAGTAAAATTACATATTACACATATAATAAGAGAAGATTCACAGTCATTATACGGGTTCTTAGATCCTAATGAAAAAAAATTATTTGATACTGTTATAAAAATAAATGGAGTTGGACCAAAAGTTGCTTTGGCTATTTGTTCTACCTTTACTCCAACTTCTTTTGCACAAATTGTTAGTGCCAATGATATTTCTATGCTAAAAAGGGTTCCTGGTATTGGACCTAAAGGTGCTAGTAGAATTTTGGTAGAATTATCTGGATTTATTATAGATGGTAATGAGGATGAATCACAAGATATAGCTTCATCTTTAGAAGCATCTTTAGCTTTAGAGTCTTTAGGATTTAAAAAAGATATTATTTCAAAAGTGTTAAAAACCTGCACATCAACTAGTACAAGTGATTTGGTAAGAGAAGCACTAAAAAAATTACAAAAATAAATTTTAGGAGAAAGTATTGAAAATAGGTATTGTTTTTGGAGGAGTTTCATACGAACATGAAATTTCAATTGTTTCTGCAATTGCGATGAAAGATGTATTAAAAGATGAATTAGTTTATATTTTTTGTGATCAAAACAGAGATTTTTATCATATCCCTACAAATACAATAAAATCAAAGCTTTTTAGTAGTGGTGAGTATAAAAAATGTGATTTGCTTAATATCAAAAAAGGTGGTTTTTTTAAAAAAGCTATGTTTGGTGAAAAAAAGCTTGACACAGATGTTATTTTAAATATTACACATGGTGGTGATGGAGAAGATGGACTTTTAGCTTCACTTTTTGAATATTCTCAACTACCATATATAGGACCTAGAAAAGGTGCTTGTAGTGTAAGTTTTAATAAGTTTTTAACAAAAGGTTATGCAAGTAGTTTAGGTGTAAAAACAATAGACTATAAATATTTTACAAAAGATGATGAAATAAAAGTAGATAGTTTTCCTGTGATTATAAAACCTGTTACTTTAGGAAGTTCTATTGGTGTATCTATTGTAAAATCTCAAGATGAACTTCAATATGCTTTAGATGTTGCTTTTGAGTTTGATGATGCAGTTATTATTGAACCATTTATTGCAGGTATCAAAGAGTATAATCTAGCAGGGTGTAAAGTAGATAAAGAGTTTAGATTTTCAATAATCGAAGAACCACAAAAAGCAGAATTTTTAGATTTTGATAAAAAATATCTTGATTTTGCTAGAACATCAACAGCTCTAAAAGCTGATATTAGCTCCACGTTAGAAGAAAAAATCAAAAATGCTTTTAAATCTATATACAATACAACTTTTGATGGGGCTTTAATTAGATGTGATTTTTTTGTTTTAGAAAATGAAGTTTATCTAAATGAAATCAATCCAATTCCAGGTTCTATGGCAAATTATTTATTTGAAAATTTTAATGATACTTTAATATCTTTGACTAAATCTTTACCAAAACAAAAATCAATCTCAATCTCATACGAGTATGTAAATAAAATCCAAGCTTCAAAGGGTAAATAGTTGGCTTTAAAAACTATCAAATTTGATAATAAGTCTTTTGATATTTCATATGATATTGTAAATCCATCATGTAAAGAAGATATTGTATTTTTACATGGTTGGGGTTCAAATAAACAAATTATGAAACAAGCATTTGAAAAATTTTTGCCAAATCTTAGACATATCTATATCGATATGCCAGGTTTTGGGAAAAGCTCAAGTGAATATATTCTTACTACACAAGATTATTCAAAAATTATAGATGAATTTTTGAAGCTTCTTAATTCAAATACTGTTGCAATAGCAGGGCACTCTTTTGGTGGGAAAGTTGCCACTTTATTAAATCCTAAAAATCTTATTCTTTTAAGCACTGCAGGTATTTTAGAAGAAAAACCACTTGATGTAAAACTAAAAATAAAGTTTGCAAAATTTATGAATAGTTTAGGTCTTGGAGGTTTAAGTAAAATTTTTAGAAGTAAAGATGTAAATACTATGAGTGAAAATATGTATGCAACATTTAAAAATGTGGTAGATGAAGATTTTACAAATTATTTTAAAAATTATAAAAAAAATGGTATGATTTTTTGGGGAAAAGATGATAGTGCCACAAAATTGGCTTCTGGAGAAAAAATACATCAATTGATACAAAACAGTAGTTTTACTTCATATGAAGGGGATCACTATTTCTTTTTAAAAAATGCCCAAGATATATCAAAAAGAGTAGAGAATGGAATACTTTAATATTTTTACCCATGTTATTTTAGTAATGGCATTGGGTTGGTACCTAATCACAAATTTACAATGGTACAATTACAAAATCGAAAGAGTTGTTTTAAAACACCACAAGTGGCAATGGCATATAACTTATTTTTTAGCTCCTATTGTTTTATTTTATATAATTCCTGATATATATTTTTCTATATATTTTTATCTTTTATATATGACAAGTTTTGTTTTATGGAATAGAAAACTTGATAGAGGTTTGGTTTTAACAGGTCGTGTAAAAAGATTTTTAGCAATACTTTTATTTATAACATTTACTATTCATGGACTTTGTTTAGCTATAGAAAATTGTCAAAATAAAGCAGTATTTATACCTCTAATTTTAACTTATATTATCTCATCTTTGATGGAAAAGATGTTTTTCATATCTTTTAAGCATCAAGCAAAACAAAGACTTCAAAGTATCCCTAATCTAAAAGTTGTAGCAATTACTGCATCATATGGAAAAACTTCAATCAAAAACTATTTATATCAAGTATTAAAAAACAAATACAAAGCTTATAAAACACCAAGAAGTGTAAATACAATAGCTGGTATTGTTTTAGATGTAAATGAATCAATCCCTTTGGATACTCAAGTTTATATAGCAGAAGCGGGAGCAAGAGAAAAAGGTGATATTGAAGAGATAACTATGTTTTTAGAACCTCAATATTGTGTAATAGGAAGTGTAGGGGAACAACATATTGAGTATTTTAAAACTTTGGACAATATAATCCACACAAAAATGGAGATTTTGAAATCTCCAAATATGCTCAGAGGGTTTGTACATGAAAGTGTACCAATAAAAAACTACAATACAATTACAAAATTTCCAGATGAATTAAATATCACTATGAGTAATCTTGATGGTATCTGGTTTGATGTTATGATAGATGGGAAACAAGAACATTTTACAGCACCAATCTTAGGAAGTTTTAATGCAGTAAATCTTACAGCTGTTATCTTAGTAGCCTATGAACTTGGAATGAGTATTGAAGAGATTAAAATGGCTTTTAAAGACCTACCACAAGTTGAACATAGACTTCAAAAAATAGAAGCCGGTGGAAAGATTATTATAGATGATAGTTTCAATGGAAATCTAGAAGGTATGTTAGAAGCTATAAATATTTGTACACATCACCAAGGAAGAAAAGTAATAGTAACTCCAGGTTTGGTAGAGTCAACTTCAGAAGCAAATATTCTTTTAGCAAAAGAGATTAGTGAAAAATTTGATATGGCAATAATTACAGGAGAATTAAACTCACATCTACTTAGTTCAAATATAAGTGAAGCAAAAGTACATATACTTAAAAATAAAGCAGAATTAGAATCAATGCTAGCAGTACAAACTAGAGCAGGAGATTTGATACTATTTGCCAACGACGCTCCTAATTTTATTTAAGCTTTTGGGCTTAAATAAAATTAAATGAAAAATGAAAAGTGAAAAATGAAAAATATCTTGAAAGAGAAATCTTATAAGTTTGCTATTAGAATTGTGAAACTAACTAAGTATTTACAGGAAGAGAAAAAAGAGTTTATTCTTTCAAATCAAGTTTTACGAAGTGGCACAGCAATAGGTGCCTTAGTTGCAGAATCAGAGTTTGCACAATCAAAGCCAGATTTTATATCAAAACTTCATATATCATTAAAAGAAGCAAATGAAACAAACTATTGGATAGATTTATTAAAAGATAGTGAATATATTAATGATAAAATGTATAAAAGTATTCAACCTCAAATTAAAGAGTTAATAAGTATATTAGTAACTAGTATAAAGACATCAAAGGAAAATCATGCAAATTAATTTTTCATTTTTCATTTTTCATTTTTCACTTATTTTCCAAAGGAAAATATAATGGAAAGACTATATGCTCCTTGGAGATTTGATTATGTTACGGAAGAAAAGATAGAAGGGTGTGTGTTTTGTCATATTTATCAAAATCCACAAGATGATAAAAAACTAGGAGTTGTTTTCAGAGATAAAAACTGCTACGTAGTTATGAACAAATACCCATATAGCCCAGGTCATATGATGGTAATACCAAATTTTCATACTGATAAAATAGAAGAGTTAGATGATGAAGTTTGGCTAGAGATTAGTCTTAGGGTAAAACAAGCTACTAAGATGCTAAAAGAGGTGCTTAACGCAGAAGGTGTAAACTTAGGGATGAATCTAAGTAAAGCTGCAGGTGCTGGTATTGCTGAGCATGTACATTATCATGTGGTTCCTAGATGGTTAGGTGATACCAATTTTATCACTACTGTTGGGAATACAAGGGTTTATCCAGTAGATTTTGCTAAGCTTTATGAAAAGCTTTGTGAAAGTTCTTCTAGGTATTTTATGTGATGCATGTCCTTGATTTTTTTGAATAATTAAGTAGATACTTTTTCTTTTATTAATTTTTTAAGTTCTTCTCTATTAGGGCTATTATTTTCTTTACAACGAATTCTATATATTGTATGACCACTTTTAGTTAATATTTGATTTTTTAAGTTATCTTTTTTTAATTGTTTTTCTTCATCATGAAATATACTATCTAGTTCAAAACATATTTCAGGATAGAAATTGTTATCTTCTTGCTTAAAAATGACACAATCCACTATAGCTTTTAGAAAATAATCTAATTCTTCATCTGTTAAATTATTTTTTATATTATTATAATCAATAATACAGCTTAAAGATACATTTGGGTAGATTAAATGATTAGGGTAATAATCTCTTAAAGCATAATAAAATTCAATTTCTTGCTTACTTTTAAATAATGGGATTTGTAATTTAGAATTAGTTGGATTGTTTACTCTTAATTCTATTGAATCATCTTGATTATGCTTTACTTCTTTTAGATTCTTATTATGATATTCATTAATAAAAACTTTTGAAATATCAAGATAATCCCATTTTTTTGCAATAATATATGCTTCTTTTTCTTTTTGTACTTTAATTGATATATCTATATATGCTTCAACTAAACTTTCAAATATCTTAGTATCAATAGAATAAATAGATTTATAGATATGTAGAAAGTGTAAATAAAGCTTTTTTAAGATTATATGAGAATAATGTTTTTCTTGTTTTTTAGAATGTTCAATTAATTGTGGTATAAGATATATATTGAATAAGTGTAATAGCTTTGAATCTTTGACAATTTCATTTCTAAATTCTTTTTCTATTCTTAGAAGTTCATCCCATTTGTTATCTTTTAATAATGCATAGATATTGTTTGATTCTAATGACATATAATTTTTCCTTTTTGTTATAAAAATTATATAGTAAAATTTTTAAATAAAAGATAATCTAAATCTTAATATTTAAATAAACTTTTACTTTACGTCTTAACTTCTTTCGACTTTTTTTTGTGAAAAAAAAAGTAGCAAAAAAATCACCCACAGGGTTTCGAAGGCAGAAGCTCCCCTCGCTTTTTATTTATTGTTTCTGTTTTGTAAAACTCACATAAAAATATGCTCCCAGCATATTTGTTATGCTCAAACAGTTACAAAACTTTTCCGAAACAATAAATAAACACTCGGCTTCTCAAATGCGGGAATAGGGGATAATGACCTTTGTATTTTTTGTACCATTTTATTTGAGTTGGTGTTATGTTAAATTTATATAGGAAAGTTTGTAGCTAGAGTATTGTCCAGACTTTGTTGAAGCCGGAAGTTTTTAAATAATTTTCGGAAAAGACTGAGGACATGTTTGACTGGATAAAGGTGACTGAATGTCACGTTTAGGAAGGAGTCCCGCAGGTCAGAAAACTTATTTAAAAGCTGTAGGGAACTTTAGCTTCAACAACTCGTCTGGTTGCTTTTTGTCTTACTTTTTACAACTAAAAAGTGAGAAAGCGGAGAGCTTCGCTCTACAAGACAGATGCATACAATTAAAACTATTTATATATATAATTTAATTCAGCAATTCAAAAAATAAATGCAATTTATTTAGTTTACAAATTCAAAAAGCTTTTATAAAGTTTTTCCAAAAAACTAATGCTCCTCCTGACTCTCCTCTATCATACTCATAATCCTATCATAAACCCCACTAGCTTCTTCATCATTAACTTTATTTTCATCTACAGCTAAAACTATATTTTGTAACTCTACTAAAAAAGACTCCATCTCTCTAATTGCATCCATATCATCATCAGTTGCTTTATTTTCTTCTAATAGTGTATGTAAATCATCTAAATAAGCTTCTACTTCTGGTATCACTGTACCAACTACAATATTTCTTAAATTTTGTTTTACTTCTGACATTTTGTCCCTTTTATATTTTAGATATTATATCTTTATATAGATAAATACATGGAAAATATAAGCCTTTTAAAATATAGGATGATATACTTCTATTTATTAAAAAAAGAGAATATGATATGTTTGAAGTTATATATAAATATTTATTAATTGTTTTTTTAATTTTACTATTGGTTTTAATATCTTATACGGGATATATATTTATTTTTGGACAGATTGATTCATATATCATTTCTATTCATAAAATATCTGGGATATTATTGATTTTTGTTGCTTTAGTACATACCATTATAAAAAGAAAAAAATTAAAAAAACTTACAAAAGAGTTCTTAAATATCTTTTTAGGTAAGAAAGTTAGCTTAGATAGTGATATGGATTTGTTATTAGATTCTTTACAAAGTAAAACTTTAGATGAAATCTGTGTTATATTCAATCTTACTTTTAAAGAGTTAGAGCAATTATTTGAAAAAAACAATATTATATATAGTTCAAAAGAACAAACTTTGCATGAGTTATCAAAAAATAGTTCATATAAAGTTTTTCCAATCATTGTGAAAATTATAGAATATAAATCTAAGTGATGAAACGATTATTAACTAGATAAATTATATTTAATATTTTTCAATAATATTCGATAAAACCGAATTCTCTATCTCCATGCGCGGCCTGATTAAGATTCATGAAATCCATATCAATGGCATCCCAAGGGATTTCACGGTTAAATTGAGTATGAAG
>QKDL01000064.1 GCA_003252105.1 Arcobacter sp. | reverse complement strand
ATATGAAATGTTTTAAGATTTAACTCTAAATAATCAATTACTTCTTTTTGGTTTATATTTTTATCTGCAAAACTAACAATTATTTCATTTGTTTTATGCATATTCATATAATTAAATACTTCATCTAATGCAAAAAATTTATCTTCACTTGTTCCATGAACTTCATTGTAATAACATTTTCCAGTTGTTACATCAATTGCACTATAACCAACTAAATAAATACCTTTTATTTGGTCTATTAAAAGTGAAGTTATATTGTTTTCATCTTGTGAAATAACAAAATCAAAGTTTGTTCCAGGACTTACAACTGTATCTAAATATCTAGTAACATTTGGTGGAAGTCCCTTTTGTCTAATAATTGCAACTGTGTATTTTTGTTCGCTTATAATTCTTGCTAAATGTTTTTCAAAAGAAATCGCTGGAACTCCAGCCATAATAGGATTTTCTTTTGAATTTTCTAAAATAGATTTATTTTTTCTTGTTAGTTGAATATTTAAAAGTTCAGCAATCTCTTTTGCTTTTCCAATATGCTCTTCATCATTATTTACTTCATAAACTTCAAAAAATGTTCCTATTTCCATAAGTACAACTGTATTTGGTCCATACTTTTTTTCAAACATTTTTTGGAGTTTAAAATAAGTAATTGTTAATAACTCTTTTTTATTATTTAAAAGTTCAGCTACTTCTTCTCTCACTTACTTCTAACTCCTGTCCAATCTCTTATCAAAGTTCTTTGTTCTTTAGTTAAAATTGCATCATCATGAATCCAAAGATAACTTTGTAATGGCATAGAAGCATATACTGTTCTATAAATATCTTTTAAATGCTCTTTTTTCTCTTCATCACTATATTTTTCCCAAGTAGAAAAATTTAAAGCTTTTCTTCCTTCATTTATATGATTTGATACTACCCAAGAAAAAGGTGCAATTTTTGAATACCAAGGGTAAATCGTCTCATTTGAATGACAATCATAACAAGCTGTTTTAAAAATTTTCATTACTTCAGCATTTGCTTTTATCTCAATATTTTTATCTACAGTAGGGTTTGTTTTATCAGTTTGTATAAACTGCATAACAATAAAAATAATTAAAAAAATTAATAAAGTTCTTTTCATATTACTCACACATTAAATTATAAGGTCGTTGTATTTCTTCTAAAAATAGAGGGATACTCATGTTTCTTCCATATCTTTTGAACTCTTTTTTATCAAAAAATATGATTGTAGTTGGAATAGAAAATACAGTAAATTGACTTGTAAGTTCTTTATAAATATCTGTTTTTATCTCATAAAGTCTGAAATTTGGGAAATTTTTAGTTACTTCTTCTTCAATTTTTGGTTTTAAAACTTTACAAACAGAACAATTTTCTCCACTAAAATATATCAACACAGCATCATTTTCATTAATTGCTTCTTCTACTTGTTGGGGATTTTTTAATTCAATCACTCTAAATATCTCCCAACTCTTCATCTTTATTTATATTTACTTGATAAGCTTTTTCTTTAAAAATATCCTCTTTAGTTAAAGAGATACCTTTCATATGAGATAATGGGAAAGCAAAAGCTACACCTTTTCCTGTTGTTGTAATATGTAATGAGTGAATAACTGATTTTATAACCTCATTTACTAAATGTTGTGGTAATAAAAATAGTAATAATACATCTTTTGCTTCAAAAGAAGTTCTATAGAAATTTGCCATTCCTTCTAGACCTATTCCTTGTGCATTTAAAAGTGTAACACCTGAAGCTCCTGCTTTTTGTGCTGCCATAATTGCATCATCTTTTTTATCTTCTGGAATTATTATAACAACTGCGCTAAATTGTAAAACTAAAGAGTGTCTAACTTTTGAACCATCTATATTTACAGTTGATAATTCCATATTATCTGCATCAACTAAAGCATCTCTTAATAACTCTTCATGTTCAATTTGAGTATCTGATTTAACTCCAATTTTTTCAATAATTACACCATAAAGCATAACTGTTATCATTGGAAATAATGAAGCAAAAGCAATAAGTCCAAATCCATCAATTAAAGGACTTCTACCTTCAATATTTGAAGCAAGTCCAATTCCTAAAGCAGCAACTAAAGGAACAGTTACTGTTGAAGTTGTAACACCTCCACTATCATAAGCAATAGGAATTATATATTTTGGTGCAATAAAAGTAAGAATTATTACAACTATATATCCAACAATAATATAATAGTGAATATGTCCACCATCAACTATTCTAAATGCTCCAAGGGCAATACCTATTGCAACTCCTAAAGCAACAAATAGTCTTAAAATAAAATCATTAACTTTTCCATCACTTATCTCTTTAGCTTTTTTAGCAATAGCCATAAGAGCAGGTTCTGCCATAGTTGTAGAAAATCCAATTGCAAATGCAAAGGCATAAATTATAAATACAGAATTACCTTTTGTTAACTGATAAGCCATTGTTTCACCTAGTGAAAATAATCCTAATTCTAATCCTAAAATAAATGTATATAATCCAATAATTACTAAACCAAATCCTAAAAAAACAGTTTTTGGTTTTTCTATACTTTTCTTTAAAATAATATATTGGAAAAATAAAATAA